>JBEROH010000026.1:0-4522 GCA_041234785.1 Candidatus Actinomarina sp.
AATTATTTGACTTAAATTATTTCCCTCTAGCCATTCATTTAAATTGGTGTTGTAATAAGCACTTGGTCGATTTTTATCTACAACAGTTTCTCCTTCATTAGGAGTTAACTCGTCTAAAATTTCAATGTCCCATGTGCCCGCTTTTAAAGATTCTACCTCTGCAAGGCCAGGCATTAAATCGTCTACTAAAACCCCACCGTCTGAATAATCTTCTTTATATATGTATCTTGTGAATGCAATAGGATATTCATTTTTACGAGCTGTTTCTAAAAGCTTTACACACCCACTTATTGATTCTTTTAATGGAGAAATATCCAGTCCCATAGCGCCTCCAAAAGAACCGTCATCATGACAAAACCCATTTTGCATATCAATTACAAGCAGACCCGTGTTGTTTTTGTTTAATTCAAATTCCATGCTTATCCTTTTCTTACTAAAATATATGTTAATAATCTATAAATAAATTTGTATGAAAAAAAACAACTTTGAAGAAAACAGAACAAAAGAAACTGCAGATGAAGCTTTGTCTCAAAAAGACAGTATCTTATTAGATATTAAAAATATTTTTGACTCTGAAGAGTATAAAATATCACCACTATTTATTCCTACAGATTTATATGACTGAATTTAAATTTCTTACTATTGAAAGTTTACATAAACTATATAAGCAGGGGAATGTGTCTTTCTCAGAAATAATAAATTTACAGATTGATCATATAAAACAAGTCGAAAATAAAATCTACTCTTTGGTTAATTTTAATTCCGAAGAATATCTGAAATTATCTAAACGTCATAAAAATGAGGAACTCAATCAGCATTATATAAACGATATACCAATAGCCGTGAAAGATTTAATTGACGTTCAAGATTTAAAAACTGAAGCAAATTCTGAATCTTTAAAAAATAATATCGCAAAATATGACTCAGATGTTGTAAAAATTTTAAAGTCTAATGGTAGCTTTGTTGGAATGAAAACAAACACGCATGAGTATGCTTATGGAGCGGTAACTCCTCCAACTAAAAACCCTTGGAATCTTAATTCAATTCCTGGTGGCTCATCTGGTGGGTCAGCAGCAGCGGTTGCTAGTGGAATCGCTATTGGTGCTCTCGGCTCAGACACTGCCGGATCAATAAGAGAGCCGGCAGCATTGTGTTCTGTTGTAGGTTTCAAACCAACAATAAATTTAATATCACTAAAAGGATTAGTTCCCCTAGCCTGGACGCTTGATGTTGTAGGTCCAATTACCAAAACTGTAACCGATTGTGCTATTTTATTTTCAGCAATATCAAACCAATACGATCTAGAAAAAGATATAAATTATAAAAAAGACTATAAACTCGGCATTCTTTCGGAATATTTTAGTCCTATGGACAAGAGTATTAAAAAAATGTATCAATCAGCCTTGAGTTCAATCGAAGAAAAATATCAATGCTCAGAAACTACTAGCTGGAATATTGATGAGGTAATTTCTACAATTTTTCTAATATTAACTGCAGAATCCGCAGCTTTTCTTGAGGAACCAATTAAAAAAAACCCTGATCTTTTTGGAGGTGATGTAAAACAATTTGTTCAGATGGGTTCTGAATTCTCTGCTACAGAATACTTAAATGCACAAAGAGCTAGAAATTTAATTGTTAAATCAGTAGATAAGTTATTTGATAAATTTGATTTTTTAATTGCTCCTGCTCAACTCATGCACCCACCATCACCTGAAAATGAAACTGTAGATCTTGACGGGGAAGAACTACCAAGGGATTTAAATTTAATTAAGCCCCTTGTCCTCTCATCTCTTTGTGGGTACCCAGCAATATCAATACCATTTGTTAGAAATAACAATTCTGAATCATTTAGTATTCAAATTATTGCAAAAAGGGGATGCGATAGTGATCTTCTAGATTTTTCAAGAGTACTTGAGGAAGAGTTTCAACTTAAATTCGAATATCCACCACATTTGTAATCATGTGTATAAAAAATTTATATCAACCAGCTTCAGATGAAAAATTACCACATTTTTTGAAAGAAAACATAACTAAGTCAATTGATCTAACAGGAGATGCATTTTTTTTAAAAGTATTTGGATCAAATCCAAAAGTCGCTGAAGTGTATTATGAAGAATTCTATAAAAAAATATTTTATAACGGTACCGTAGATTTAAAGATTAAGGAAATTATTCGCCTCCGACTTGCTGGAATATCTGGGTGTAAATATTGTATATCTATAGATGAGCATTCAGCTATGAAAAATGGAGTGTCTGAAGTAGAAATATTTAATGCAAAAAACAACAAATTGGATGAGTTTGATGACAGTTTGAAAAATATATTAGAACTTGTAAACCATATTTCACTTTCCAAAGCATCTGAACGTGCGGAAAAAGAAATAATTGAAAAAGCCCTTAAAGATTTTTCACAAGAACAATTTGTAGAAATTTTATTTGTGACTGCTATTTTGGCAGGAATGGGCAACATGCTTGGTAGTGCTGACTTAGTAGAAACCGATTAACCCTGCAAATCATTTAACAAAAGTAAAACATTTACGCTAAAAAGTTGCATTCTGGAATATTAAAATTAGATAAATAAATATATATATATTTAGTTAGGGGGAGAGATACTGTGAAAAAAACAAGCATTATCTTGTTGATTCTAGCTATGATGTTAACAGCTTGCGGAGGTGGAGATGCAGATACTTCATCAACGGAAGAAGCTGTAACTGAAGAAAGCTCAGAATCATTAGATGCACCCGCAACAACTGTCGCAACAGAAAGTCCAACAGGTCAAAAAACAGGTGAAACATTTAGAATGTTAATGCCTGCTTTACCATCCAATGCGGACTTTGCTGTTTACCAGGGTACAGCAAGTACAGCTGTAGCTGCGATTTGGGGCGGTGCACTTTTTGAGTTTAAAGCTCAAGATGACCCATCTGTACAACCTGCAATAAATGATGTGCAATGTTTTATTTGTGAATCATATACTGTCGACGCTGATGGCAACATAACAGTTACCTTACCAGATGGATTGAAGAGTCCATATGGCAATGAAATTTCATCTGATGATGTTGTATATACATTTGAAAGAGTGTTGGCTAACGACTTTGTATTCAGGTTTTTGATGGGCGTAGGTTCTTGGAATACAGAAAGTCCAATAACCAAAATAGACGATAAAACTTTTACTATTAACGTAGTAGCCAATGTACCGTTTACGCTTGGTACATTGACTTGGTATTCAGGAACAATCTTGGATGCAACAGAAGTTAAGTCTCACGCTACGGATGATGATCCATGGGCAAAAGAATGGTTATCATCTAATTCAGCAAACTACGGTCCTTATAATCTTGCATCATTTAGTGCTGGTGAAAGTGCTGTTTTAGCACTCAACCCAGGATGGAACAAGTTTACACCTACATATTCAGATGTAGTTATAAGCGCTGTACCAGATTCAGCAACTAGATTGCAAGCAATGCTTTCTGGAGCTGCTGATTATACATTCAAGGTCGATTACGATCAATTAGCTAGTGCAGAAGGAAATAGTAAAGTACTTATTACTGAAGCATTAGAAAGTAGATCAGTTGAGCTTCACTTGAATTTTGCAGATGAAAAATTTGCAGACAAAAGAGTAAGGCAAGCAATCAACCTTGCGGTTGATAGAGACGCAATTGTTGCTGGAGTTATGGGCAAGTATGGAGCACCTGCTAGCACACAACTACCAGAAGTTATTAAAGCTCCAAACGCTCCTGGATCTTATAGCAGAGATGTAAATAAGGCCAAGGAACTTTTGGCAGATGCTGGATATGCAGATGGATTTGATATGGTAATTACTGTAAACGCAGTAAGACCAGGATCCTATGCAAGTAACGTAGCATTATTAATTGCGAATCAGTTAGCTGAAGTTGGAATTAACGCAACAATAAGCGTTTACCCTTCTGCTACAGACTTTGAAGCAAGTATTAGAAATGATAGTTTCGAGGCTTGGTTGTGGGACTCAACTCCTGCATTATCAGATCCATATTACTATTGGAGACTGAACCACCATCCTCAATTAGCATTTCAAAATTATAAAGGTTATGACAATGCAGAATTTGTTGAAAAAATGGATACATTATTCAAAACTGCCGCAGGACCTGAAAGAGATGCTTTAATTACTGAAATTCATACTATTTTGTTAGATGATGTGCCAATGGTAAGAATTGCACAGCCTGCTAACGCTGGTATGTTACGCTCAGATATTGAAAACTTTAGAACTACAACGCTTAACGCAGTTTTGGTTCATTATTTAGTTGAAAATTACTAAGAGCAAGTGTAATAAATTAAAGGGGTGGGTTTAATACCCGCCCCTTTTTATTTAAATGTTTTTAAATCATAAAGTTAAATCAGATGAATTCATCATAAACGAAGATGAGATAATATCTTTTGCTACAAACTATGACCCTATGTTTTTTCATCTCAATAAAAACGAAGCTCAAGACTCTATTTTTGAGGAACTTGTAGCTTCGGGGCTACATTCAATTTGTATAATTCTTCAAAAACTT
>JBEROH010000001.1:0-8759 GCA_041234785.1 Candidatus Actinomarina sp.
TAAACCAATAGCTTGAAGAACTGTTTTTGATGGGTTTTTAAGATTATTTATTTCTTCAATAACTCCATTCTCAATCATTTGTTTTGTTCTTTTTACAATATTTTCTTTGTAGTTAGGGTGATACCAAAATACACCAACTTTGTTCTTTGGTAAATTTATTTCAGGAAATACATATTTTGATTCTTCGAGCATAAAATTTTCTATATTTCGTATTAATCTTCTTTTGTTTAATTCGACTTTTGGTAAAGGTATTTTGTTGATTTCATGAAATTTTATAAGGTGGTCATAATTAAGTACTTCTAATTCAGATCTAATTGCAGGATCAGTTGGTCTAAATTCATACTTGTCAATTATTGCCTTAACATATAATCCAGTTCCACCAACAGCTAAAATATTTTCCTAAAAACTTTTTTTAGGTATGTCTTGATCAATCAAATAATTCAAATAATCAACGACAGAAAAATTTCTACTTGAGTCAGCAATATCTAAACCATAATATTTAACCTGAGCTTGCATGACATCGGTAGGTTTTGCAGTTAATACGTTTAGCCCTTTGTACACCGTCATAGAGTCAACAGACAATATTGACATATTATTTTCAAGTGCAATTTGGTGTGCTAGATCAGACTTTCCTGAGGCAGTAACACCGGTTAAAAAATACAACAAAGTTAAATAGGTTCAGATTGAAGAAAAAATGGAGATGACTTAATTATCTTTACTTGGACATAATCACCAGGCTTATAATTTTCCTTTTGAATATGAGTAATATGTCCACCATCAATTTTTCCAGTTAATGTTCTTAAATTTTTCTTAGAAGTTTTTTCTATTAATAATTTTTGCTCAGTGTTAACAAACCTAGCGTATCTTTTAGTACTAATTTCAGTTTGTTCATTTTTTAAGATTTCAAAACGATCTTGTATGTTTTTCTTTGATATAAACTCCTCTTTCATTTCATAAGCAGGTGTGCCAGGACGTGGAGAAAATTGAAACATATAAATAGAATCAAATTGAGAATATCTTATGACATCCATAGTATCTTGGAAATCTTCATCAGTTTCACCAGGAAAACCTACAATAACATCTGAAGTGATTGATACATTAGGTATTATTGATTTAACAAGGTCAACTTTTTCCATAAAACTATTTTTAGTGTATCCTCGATGCATTTTGGATAAAATTTTACTGCTTCCACTTTGCATTGGTATATGAACTTGGTTACATACCTTATCTAGATCTCTAACTGCTTCAAGGGTTTCAATTTTAAAATCTTTAGGGTGTGGTGAAGTAAATCTAATTCGTTCTAAGCCTTTTATTTCATTTAATTTTTTAAGTAGTTGGGAAAAATAAGGTCTAGCTTTATTATCAATTCTTAAATCTCTACCGTAAGAATTAACATTTTGACCAAGTAATGTTATTTCCTTCACTCCTTGTGATACAAATAATTTTGCTTCATTGATAATGTCTACTGGTCTTCTACTTATTTCTGGACCACGAACTGAAGGTACAATGCAAAAGGTACAAGAATTATTACAACCGATTTGAATTGTTAACCATGCTGAAAACTCTGATTCTCTGATAGTTGGTGCTTCAGTAGGTAATTCATCAATCTTATCAATAACTTCAGTAATAGGACCCCAGTCCTCTGATTGATTTAATAAATTTATAATATTTGTTAAATTATGAGTCCCAATTACAACATCTACCCATGGAGCTCTTTCTCGTACAAGTTCTTTATCCTTTTGAGCAGCACAACCGCCTACTAATAATTTTCTATTGTTATCAAATTCTTTCCAGGTTTTTAATTGACCTAATGTACCATATAATTTATCATCTGCATTTTCTCTAATTGTGCAAGTATTTATAAATAAAATATCTGCTTTATCTAAATCATTGACTTTTTGCATACCATCTAATTCAAATAGACCAGCAATTCTTTCTGAATCGTGTTCATTCATTTGGCAACCAAAAGTTTTTACATGATATTTCTTACCTTGACGAGAAGGTTTAAATAAAGTTTTTGAATTAATAGCAACTGTTTGTACCACAGTTAAATTATAAAAAACTTACAAGATAACTTATAAAGTTATTTATCAGTATTTACTTCTTCAGATTCTGAATCAGATTCTGAATTTTCAGGAACATTGTTCTTTTCAGAATCAATTAATCCTACAGCTTTGTAAACGGCTGTTTCTAATTGCAAAGCAAGATCTGGATTTTCTCTTAAAAAACGTTTAGAATTTTCTTTTCCTTGACCAAGCTGCACCTCATCATACGTAAACCAAGCACCACCTTTTCTGACAATACCATGTTCTACAGCGACATCTAATAAACTACCTTCTCTAGATATACCTTGTCCAAACATAATGTCAAATTCTGCTTCTCTAAAAGGTGGGGCTACTTTATTTTTAACAATTTTTGCTCTTACTCTATTACCGATCATTTCAGCTCCGACTTTTAGAGTTTCAATTCTTCTAATATCGATTCTTACTGATGCGTAAAATTTTAAAGCTCTACCACCACTTGTGGTTTCAGGAGAACCCCACATTACACCAATTTTCTCTCTTATTTGATTAATAAAAATAACTGTAGTTTGAGTTCTATTAATAGAGCCTGTAAGCTTCCTTAAAGCCTGTGACATTAAACGAGCTTGCAATCCTACATGTGAGGCTCCCATTTCTCCATCTATTTCTGCCTTTGGAACTAAAGCTGCTACAGAATCAATTATAACAACGTCAACACCACCAGATTCAATGAGCATGTTTGCTATCTCTAATGCTTGCTCTCCTGTATCAGGTTGTGAAACTAAAAGTTCATCTATATCTACGCCAAGAGCACTTGCGTATACTGGATCTAGAGCATGCTCAGCGTCAATAAATGCTGCAACACCACCAGCTTTTTGTGCTTCTGCAGCTACATGAAGTGAAAGTGTAGTTTTACCTGAGCTTTCAGGTCCATAGATCTCAACAACTCTTCCTCTTGGAATTCCACCAATACCTAAAGCTAAGTCAATTGCAAGCGCACCTGTTGAAATAGCTGGAACTTTTTTTATATTATCAGCTCCAAGTCTCATGAGCGCGCCTTCACCAAATTGTTTTTCAATTTGAGAAAATACAGTGTCTAATTTCTTTGCCCTGTCTTTATCCATTTTATTCTCCTATTTATTAACAATAATTAATAACTATTAAAACATCTCTATATGACATATTTTAATCGAACATTTGTTCGAGTCAACTATTTAATAAAATTTATCAAGTCCCATATAGCATTATTTACAGATCTATTAATAATATCTTCTCTGTCTCCTTGTAGTTTATGCCGTAAATTTATGGTTTTATTATTTTTAGCAATAGAAATAAAAATTTCTCCTATTTTATAACTAGATGAGGGAATTGGCCCTGCCTCGCCAAGTACAGCAATGGATAAATCAGAATTATATAATTTTAAAGACTTTTCAGCTAATTGGGCTGTAAGAATCTCCCAATCATCAGAGATATTTTTTTCTAAGAATTTTTGTTTTGCGTTAGATGTATACAACACATTTGAAGCAAGAATTTGTTTGCTAGAACCTGGATTTTTTATTATTTCTGATGACAAACTTCCTCCCGTGATGCTTTCAACAATTGACAAAGTAAGATTTTTATTTTTTAAAGTATTTAGCAATACTTTTGAAGGTGAAATATTTTCATATGCAAGTACATTTTCATTAAAATTATTTTTAATATTTTCCAAAAATACATTTAGAGTCTCTGTTTCAACAGAATTTCTATCAAAACGAAGTTTTATAACTCCTCTGCTTGCCAAATATGCAATGTCAATACCTGAGGGCTTAAATTTATTAATTTCTTGTGCTAAGCCAGATTCAGTTAAGTTAAAGAAAAGCACGAAGCCAAATTCTTTATTTGTAGAATGATAGTTTTGTTTTAAATACGGTACAACTTCAGAATCAACTAAGGCATTAAATTCTCTAGGGGGCCCAGGTAAAATGAAAATTGTTTTCTTATTTTGTTGCAAAAGTAAACCTGGAGCTGTTCCAACAGTATTTATTAATTTAATTGCACCTTCTGGTACTTCTGCTTGTTTAATGTTTGTTTCAGGCATTTCTAAACCTCTTGAAGCCCAACGTGATTTCATCCATTTCAAGTGATCTTGGTCAATCTTCATATTTAGCCCAAAATGATCAGCAATAACTTCTTTTGTAAAATCATCCTCTGTTGGACCTATTCCTCCACAAGTAATAACAACTTCATTCATTGACAATAACTTTTCGAGTTCATATTTTATTTTTTCTCTACTATCTGGAACTGTAGTCTCTGCGTTCAAAATAAATCCGTTGTTATATAATTTTTGACCAAGTGATGAAAGATTTGTATTGATTGTGTCTCCAAGTAATATTTCAGTTCCGATGCTTAATAGTGCAATACTCACATAACAAGGATAGCAAATTTATAACTCAATAATATTAACATCTAACTATGAAGAAAAATTATGTACTTTTATTTTTATTAATTTTGGGATGCAGTTTGGGAGCAAACGAAAAAGAAAATGTTAATACAATTGATAATGACGAATTGCTTCAAGATGTAGTTGACGAAAAAAACATAAATTCCAAAGTTCTAAACTCCACATCTTTTACATATATTGACAGGAACCTAGAGTTGGTCTCTGAAAATTTTACAAATAAAAAAACTATAATAGTATTTTGGGCTGATTACTGAAGCATTTGCAGACGGGAGTTACCCGTTTTAGAAGCACAATTAAAAAATTTAAATGAAGAATATGATGTTATTGCACTTGCTCATAGTGAATACGATCCAACTATTGAATGGGTAAATAACAACCTCAACGGAGAATTGACAATTGGTTTTTCAACACCAGAATTAAGAGACTACTTTAACATTATCGGACAACCAATCACAATTGTTCTTGATACAAATGGTGAAATTATATTCCGTGACTTTGGAGAAGTTGAATTTAATAATTTTTAGTTGCTGACTTAATCCCAATTTATTTTTATGTGTTAATCTGTTTTTAATGAAAGGATATTAATGAAAAAATCTATTCTTATCCTTCTCGTCTTTTCTCTTATTGCTGTGGCATGTGGAGGAGCAGATGAAGAAGTAGAGAAACTCACTTTTGGTTTCGTACCAAGCGCAGAGCAATCAAACCTACAAGACAATATTAAACCACTTATGGATGTGTTGTCTGAAGGTTTAGGTATTGAAGTTGAAGGTTTTGTTACTAGCGATTATTCAGGTCTAATTGTTGCAATTGGTTCTGGACAAGCTGATATTGGAGCATTTAATACACTGGGTTACGTCAATGCAATGAATGCATACCCTGACACACTTGAAGCAATAGCTAAAGTGGTCAGATATGGGTCTGGTTCATATCATGGAACTTTCTTTACAAATGATGCAAGTATTTGTAAAGAACCTCCTGTAATCGGAGCTCTAGAAAATATAGATGGTAAAGCGACTTTAGTTAAGGGTTCAGAAACTTCTGCCCCAGAAGTTGCAGCATTACAAGTTGGTTGGGTATTTGGAGACAATGGTTTAGAACCAGATCCTGATCATGAAGCAGGTTTAGCATGTGAAGCAGATCTTTCGGTTATGAAAGGTAAGACTGTAGCCTTTGTTGAAGAAGGTTCAACTTCAGGCTATCTATTTCCTGCAATTCAGTTAAAAAATGCTGGAATTGATTATAAATCAGATTTTAATGCTATTTTTGCTGGATCTCATGATGCTTCAGTACTAGCTGTTTATAACGGTGATGCTGATTTTGGTATTGCATTTGATGATGCACGTAGAAATATTAGAAAACAATATCCCGATGTTGGTTCTAAAGTAATTGCATTTAGCATTACTGAAGAAATCCCAAATGATGTTGTAGCTGTAAGATCAAATTTGCCTGAAGATATCAAAGAAAAAATATATCAAATCCTCAGTGACTATATGGCCACTGAAGAAGGATTGGCTGTAATGGATGAGATTTATGGATGGACAGCAATTGTTCCAGCTGTAAACTCAGAATTTGATATTGTTAAGCAAGCAGCAGAAGAATTCGGACTATACGACAAATAATTAATTAAAGACTAGGGTAGTTCGTAACTGCCCTAGTCTTTGTTTTAAAGATAAAATGATCAAATTTAATAATGTTAGTGTTACGTACCCTGGTGGAGTTAAAGCTCTAAATAATATTGATTTAGAAATTGAAGAGGGTGACTTTTTAATAATTGTTGGTATGTCTGGAGCTGGTAAATCAACACTTTTAAGAACTATAAATAATCTTGTAAAACCAACTAGTGGAGAAGTTTTTGTTGATTCAAGAAATGTCACTTCAGCAAATAAAAAAGAACTTAAAGAAATTCGTTCTGATATTGGTATGATTTTTCAAACATTTAATTTAGTCAATAGATCAAATGTTTTAAAAAATGTATTAACTGGAAGGTTAAGTCAAGTATCTACGTTAAGGTCTGTTTTAGGCTTATGGCCGGAAGAAGACAGACAAATTGCATTTGAATCTTTAAACAAAGTCGAAATATTAGAAAAAGCTTACGTCAGAGCTTCAAACCTTTCTGGAGGTCAACAACAAAGAGTTGGAATAGCAAGAGCTTTAGCTCAAAAACCTAAAGTTATGTTAGCTGATGAGCCAGTTGCTTCACTAGATCCCGTTACTTCAAGAGTTGTGATGAAATACTTAAAGCAAATAAATCAAGAACTAGGCATAACAACAGTAGTAAATTTACACTTTTTAGATTTGGCTAAAGAATTTGGAGAAAGGTTAATTGGTTTAAAAGATGGTTTACTTGTTTACGATGGAAAAGTAAATGATGTTTCTGAAAAAGATTTTGAAAATATATATGGACGTGCAATAAAATCATCTGATCTCTTAGGGGATGAAGATTAAAATACCTCAAAAACCTCCTCTTTCAAAAATGTCTTTATTTGGCTATCCAGTAGCTGTTTTTTTTACCGTTATTTCATTTATCCAAATTGGTTTTAACTTAGAAGATTTTAAAAGAAACTTATCAAATAGAAAACTAGTAACTGAACCCTTATTTAATCCACAATGGCAATGGGCATTTGATAATGCCTCTCAAGCGTTATTAGAAACAATACAGATAGCAATTCTTGCAAGTATTGTTGGTTGTTTTATTGCCTTACCTTTATCTTTTTACGCCTCACGAGCAACAAACCAAGCAACCTATAGTTTTATTATTTATAAGTCTTTTTTAAATTTTATTCGAACTATACCAGACTTATTTTGGGCAATGCTATTCACTGTTGCAGTTGGATTGGGTCCGTTTGCAGGAGTTCTTGCATTGATTATGTTTTCAATGGCAATAATGGGGAAATTGCTGTCTGAAACAATAGACAGCATTGACTTAGGACCATTAGAAGCTGCAAAAGCAAGTGGTGCAAAACATACACAAGCAGTTTTTACATCTGCTCTTCCTCAAATACTTCCAAATTTTACAGCTTATTTTTTATACATATTTGAATTATGTATTAGAGCAAGTGTTATTTTGGGATTAGTTGGAGCAGGTGGTGTTGGACGAATTATTGAGACACAGAGAATATTTTTAAGATTTGATAGAATTACTCCAATTATTGTTCTTATCTTGTTAGCAGTGATTAGTATAGAACAATTTAGTGTCTGGTTAAGAAGAAAAATTTTATGAAATTACCAAAACAACCAATAAACCAAAAAATTTTAAAATATTCTTTAACAACTATTATTATCGCTGCGTCGATTTGGTCAGCTTCTGGTTTAGAAATTACACCAGACAGAATACTAACTGCTCCAAGTAAAATATGGATTCTTATAACTGCTTTATTTCCCCTCGATCTATCTGATGAAGCTTTCGCTCGCATAGTTCCAAAAGTTGGAGAATCTCTCTTTATTGCATGGGCTGGAACAGTAATTGGAGCTCTTTTTAGTTTTCCAGTATCTTTTCTTGCTGCAAATAATGTCGCTTTAAATTGGATTAGTAGGTTTGTAAAGCAAGCCTTAAACATTATCAGAGCTTTTCCTGAACTCATTCTTGCTTTTATATTTTTACCAATAACAGGTCTTGGTCCCTTAACTGGAACCTTAGCCGTAGGAATTCATTCTATTGGAACACTTGGAAAATTATCATCAGAAGTGATAGAAGGTATTGATGAAGGCCCTTTAGAATCAATAAAATCTTCAGGTGGATCAAAGTTAAACGAACTTCTATTTGGTGTAGTTCCACAAGTAATGCCAACAATAACTTCGTACTGGTTATACAGATTTGAAATAAACTTACGAGCATCTGCTGTTCTAGGTGTAGTTGGAGCAGGTGGTGTTGGAGCAGAATTAATTAACCAGTTAAGATTTAGAGATTTCCCAAGAGCAGGAACAGTTCTCGTTGTGACTATTTTAATGGTTTTAACAGTTGATGCAATTTCTGCATCGATTAGAAGAAGAATTATAAAAGGAAGAGATTTAAAAAACTAATTACTCTTCAAACCAATTTTCATCAGATCCTTCATCATTTTCAGTAACAGATGAATTTTCTTCTACATCGTCTTCTAATGATGATAAATTATTAGATTCGAATTCTTCAACAGTAATTAATACTTCTCGTGCTTTGGAGCCGTCTGATGGGCCAACTACTCCCTGAGACTCTAAAATATCCATTAGTCTTCCTGCTCTAGCAAAACCAACTCTTAGTTTTCTTTGAAGCATAGAAGTTGAACCTATTTGAGACCTAATAACTAATTCCTTTGCTGTAT
>JBEROH010000033.1:0-4345 GCA_041234785.1 Candidatus Actinomarina sp.
TATTATTTAAATCTTCTATAGAATCATATGAATCTAACTCAACCATTTCATCATAAATTTGAGTTTTAATTTCTTTATCTTCTAGCATTCTATAAATGTCTAATGTTGGAGAGTTTCTTAAATCATCAGTGTCTTCCTTGAATGCAGCACCAATTAAAACTATAGAAGTTAGACTATTTTCATTAAATATTTTAATTAGTTTATCAACTGTCCATGTAGTTTGCTGGATATTTGAATCAATTATATTTGAGATTAATGGAAGTGTGATAGCTCCATCGTCATAAAAATTATTTACTTCAATTAAATCTTTTGGAAAGCATGAGCCTCCCCAAGCTGGTGATGGTCTAAAATAGTGTGAACCAATCCTTGAATCTAGTCCGACCCCTTTCAGTACATCTTTTTGATTACCCCCTGAATAATCAATTAACCTAGCAGCCTCATTAACGAATGAAAGCCTCAATGGAAGATAAGTATTTGCAAGATACTTTATAAGTTGAGAACTTATAGGATCAGTTTCTATGACTTCTGCTTCAAAACTTTTGTATAATTCTCTTAAAACAGCTAATTTCTCAGGATCGTTTCCACCAATTACAATTCTGTCAGGTTTAAAGAAATCTTCGATAGCAGTTCCTTCTCTTAAGAATTCAGGATTAAACGTAATTTCATTTTTATCCATTCCCACTTTTTTACATACCTTTTCAATCTCGTACGGTGGAATTGTCGACTTTACTGTAACTACTATTTTAGAGTTATCGAGTTGACTTATTTCACTAATTGCTGATTCTAGAAATCTTGTATCTACGGAATTAGTCTCAAGATTGTTTGGAGTCTGAACGCATACGAAGGCAACGTCAGTTGAATCCCACTTTACATCATCGTATGAGCTTGCAAACGACATACGGGAGAAAGTATCTTCATTTTGAAAATGTTCTTCAAGACCTGGTTCAAAAATAGGTATCTCTTTATTTTGTAGTTTTACTATTTTATTTTCGTCCAAATCAATAAAACTTACGTTGTTTCCGATACTAGCAAAGCCTACACCTGTGACTAGTCCAACATAACCAGTTCCTATGATGACTAAATTCATATTATGCAATGTTAACAAATTTAGCACTTAAAATGGTCATAATGATAACTTATTTATCTCACTGGGATTGGATATTGTATAAATCTAGAAAAGATTTAATACCATATATTAACTCTTATGAAATTCACGCAATGTGCCCTGATGGAGAGTTTACAAATCAGGTAGAAAATACTTATAAAACTACAATTTCTTGGGAAATAAGAAGAGAGAAATTAGTAGATTTGAAAGCAATACGCTCATTAAGAAATCATATTAAACATGTTGAAACTAATTATCACTGTTTCACATTAAAAACTGGGATACTATTTTCAATTGCAAACATTTTTCTAAATACTGGAAATAAGGCTGTTTTATCAATTACTGGTCTAGGTTTTATGTTCAGCAATAATATAAAAGCAAAGATAATAAGAATGTTGATGAAACCTTTTATAAAAATACTTTTTAACAATTCATTCAACATAATTATTTTTCAGAATTCTTCAGATCAAGAAACATTTATTAATTACTCAAAATTTTCAAATAAAACTGAAATAATACCTAGTTCAGGTATCAAAACTGACAATTTTAAAGTAAAAAAAAGAAATATAGAAAATAATAATATAACAAAAATTATTCTTGTTTCTAGGCTTTTGTATGATAAAGGAATTCTTGATTACTTGAATTTAGTTGAAAGTTTTAACAATGATAATCTAGAGTTTTATTTAGCTGGAGAAAGAGACGCTGGAAATCCACAAAATATAGAGGAACAGGATATGGATAAATTGTTGAAGAGTAAAAACCTTAACTATCTTGGAAAGATAGACGTTGAAAAAGAATTGTTAAATTTTGATATATTAGTTTTGATGTCTAGACACGAAGGATTTTCAAGAATACTGCTCGAGGCATTGTATGTGGGACTCTATTGCATTGCTTATAAGATTCCTGGTACTGAAGGAATGGCTAATTTTAATAATTTAGAATTAATTAAATCAGGAGAAATAGAGGAATTTAAAAAGTTTATTAATAACTACAGTAGAAAGGTCGACAATTCTTACAATACAGAACTAATTGAAGAAAAATACACTTCAAAAGCAATAGCAATAGAATTTGAAAAACTTTATAAAGAAATGGACTTGCTAGATTGAATATCTTTCAACTTCCTATCATTTATGCAATTTTTTTAGCATTTATATTTTCTATCTTTATGAATGGAATGTTAATGAGATTAACAAGAAATTATAAGAAAAAAAATGAAAAAACTGAGAAGAGACTATCAAATAGAAATATTTCTCCCTATGGAGGAATAGCAACATCATTTGCTTTTTTTGTAACAACTATCTTTCTGGGCAAAGCAGAACAGGACTTTCTAACTATTGGTGTCTGTGCCGTGGCCATATCAATAATTGGGTTAATAGATGATATATATAACCTTGAATGGAAAGCCAAATTAGTAGCACAGACAGTTATTATTATTTATCCACTTATCGATTTGGATATATTTATAAATATTGAATCTTTTCTTGGTTTAGAAATGAACAACTATTTAAATTTATTTATTTCTCTATTTTGGATTCTTGTAATAATTAATACGATTAATTTTATTGATAATATGGACGGCCTAACGGTAATAGTTTCCGGAAGTATTTGTTTACAGGTTGCACTTTTAGCAAATTATTCAGATATTTATAAAGTTACAGATGTTTCACTTCTACTTCTAGCGACACTAATTGGATTTCTTTTCTACAACTTTCCCCCTGCCCAACTCTATTTTGGTGATTCAGGGACACTATTTGTAGGGTATGTGCTGGGATTTATAAGCATAATTTTTGACTGGAAACCATCACAAGAAGTGATCCTTCTCTCCCCACTAAGTCCTGCCCTTTTTGTATTTGTTGTGCCAATATTAGATTTTGTAGTCGTCACAAGTGATAGAATTAAAAACAAAAAGTCTCCAACTACGGGGGGCACTGACCATATATCCCACAGGCTTTTAAATTTAGGATACTCTGAAAAAAAAGTCTTAGTAGAATTTCTATTTCTAAGTTTTACTTTTTATGCTCTTCTGATAGGAACCATATCTTTAAACGGCTTATTTAGCTATTTGTTAGCTTTTTGCTACGTGTTGTTTTTTATTTTTAATTTTTTAAGATATAAGAGATTAGACTCGTTAACTTAATTTAGACTCTAACTCAAGAATTCTATCCGGTGTTCCGGCATCAATCCACCATCCATTTAAAGTTATATTTTTACAAGTACCCTCTGAAATATAGAGATTATTTAGATCTGTAACTTCATATTCTCCTCGTGCGGAAGGTTTTAACGTTTTAATTTTCTTCATAACTGTATCGTCGTATACGTATACACCTACAACAGCATTATTTGTTTTTGGATTTTTTGGTTTTTCTTCGATTGAAACTACATTGTTAGTAGCATCTAACTCCGCTACACCGAACTCTTCTGGATTGTCTACTTTATATGAAAAGATATATGCACCTCTATTTTTCACAAGGTCATTAATTTTTAAATTCATAATTGGATTAAATTCAAAAAAGTTATCCCCTAAAATAAATAAAATTGTATCACCAGGTTTAATAAATTCTTTAGCACACATTAGTGCATGAGAAATACCTTTCTGTTCGTGTTGAATTGTAAAGCTTATATTTTTTTTAGGAAAATATGAAATAATGACATCTTTAATTAGCTTATCAAAAGCTGGGTTAGTTATTATTATAAATTCGGTCAATCCCCAGCTTGAAAGTTGCTCGATTTGACGGACAATCATTGGGGTACCATCAACCTCTAATAAAATCTTTGTTGATTCGTTTCCTCTGAATCCTTGCAAGCGTGTTCCTAAACCGCCTGCAGCAATTACAGTTTTTATTTTGTTCATAAAAATAATTATATAGTTATACTTGGTTTTTGGTTCTGTATGAAAATATTTAATAAATACACATACTTATTTGCAGGCTTGTTAGTCTCAGCATCTCTGGTTGTCTTAATAGTACTCCCTAGGTTTGAAAAACAAGAGTTTGATCCAAATAGAGTTGAAGACATATCTTCAGGAGTAACTACTAGTTCGATACCTGCTGAAAGTAGTCAAGAAAATACCCCACCAACAACATCCTCAGAAATATCCGAAGTTGAACAAAGTGAAATTGAGAAACTACTCATTGAAAATATTGCATCTGAAAAAATAACAAATTATAAAACATATCTTCTTATAGGTAGCGATGAAAGATATGAGAATTCCTCTGCCTCTAGAGGTTTTGCCGATGGCCA
>JBEROH010000041.1:0-5169 GCA_041234785.1 Candidatus Actinomarina sp.
CAAAAATACAAAGAATCAATGAAAGTAAATAAACTAATTGATTTTTTTGTAATACAAAATTTCCTAAAGCAAGTCCTTCTTCAAAGTCAAAACCTAATAGTACGAGCTTTGCTGCTTTTCTACCTAAGCCTGCTCCGCCAGTAATCGTCTTTAGATTTGAAAATAAATGTGAGGCAATAAATACTAATGCTAAAGTAACAAGCCCTAAGTTTAATCCTTTTAATCTGACTGAAATTGGTGCAATTAGTAATCCAATAAGAGCGGCACATATTCCGGATAGTGGCAACCAAATAATCATGTCAAGTTCGTAACCTAAAATTTGATATCCAATTACAGATGTAGTGCCAATACCACCTAAAACTGCAGCTGTGTAAGTACCAATTCCAACAAATACACCATGGGCAAGACTAATTTGACCTGCAAACCCAGATACTATATTTATGCCCCAAGCAGCAATCGATATTAAAAACGCAGTTGTCAAAAGAAGCATCCAATAGTCAGATACAAAAAATACTAAGGTTACTGATGTAATAATGAGCAAAGTAAACCACAATTTCTGCGTTGAATTTGAAAATATAGCTGACTCCTTTTTGTAGTCAATATATAAATTTGGTCTACCTCTCATACTCTCTCTACCTCTTCTGTGCCAAATAATCCATCTGGCTTAAATAGTAAAATAACAAACATAATCAAGTATGGTGCTACAAGTGAAAATCCACTACCAACAGAAAAACCTAAGACCATTTCTAAATTTGGTTGAAAATATGCAACATAGCCTTGAGTCAAGCCGATAATTAATGAACCCACAACAGCTCCAGGTATTGAATCTAGACCACCAATTACTACTGCTGGTAGAGCTCTTAAAGCAGATATAAAACTAAATTGTGTCAGAGTGTTAAATCCACCAGTTATAAAAAATCCGGCCAATGAAGCTAATAGACCAGCAATGAACCATACCAATCCAAAAATTTTACCTACATCAATTCCTTGAGCTAGTGCGGCTTCCTGATCGAATGATGTTGCTCTCATTGCAATACCATATTTAGATTTTCTAAAGAATATAGAAAGTAAGATGATGACTACAACAGCTGTAAAAAATGCAGATATCTCTAAATACTTAAGAGTTACTCCAAAAATTTCCGTAGAGCCAAAATTACCAAAACTTGGAAATGGGTCTCCTAAATATCTTGGATTTAATCCAATCCAATTATCTAGTGTTGTTCTTAGGAGAATATCAATTCCAATCGTTAAAATAGCAACTGAGAATACGGGCTCTCCAACCATAGGTCTTAAAAAAGTTCTTTCAATAAGTAGGCTCAATATTCCTGTAATTAATACTCCCAAAATTAAAGCTATCCAAAAAGGAATTCCACGATCAACAGCCAGTGAGCTTATAAACCCTGCACCAACTACAGCAAGAGCCGGTTGAGCAAAACTTAGTACATCCATTGCTTTATAAATTAAAACAAAACCAATTGCAACAAGCGAGTAAACTGCTCCTAATGCCAGTCCCTCTGCAGTAGCTTGCAAAAAAATAGTCAACTATACATCTCCTCTATTAACTCATTAAATTGCTCAATTAGGACATTCCTCTTAATTTTTTGTGTTGCAGTTAATTCACCATCTTCATGATCAAGTTCTTTAGGTATCATCCTAAATTTTCTAATTTCAAGTGAAGATGTTTGCTCATTGGCTTTAAGAATTTCTTTCCAAATTAAATCTTTAACTTCTTGTTTCTCAGACAAATCTCTATAAGTAGTGTGTGGTATATTTTTCCTAAGTGCCCAATTAGAAACAGTATCGAACTCAATGGCTATTAAAGCAGATAAGAATTTCCTTTTATCACCTATCACGATTGCATCTTTAATAAAAGGTGAGATTTTGATTTTATTTTCTATCTCTTGTGGAGATACGTTTTTTCCACCGCTTGTGATTATTATATCTTTTTTTCTATCAATTATTTTCAAAAACTCTCCATCCCAAACTCCAACATCTCCTGTATGAAGCCAACCATCTTCATCTAAAACTTCTTTGGTAGCTTCTTCATTTTTAAAATAACCTTTGAAAACTGCCCCACCCCTAGTTAATATTTCTCCATCGTCTGCCAATTTAATTTCCATTCCATGGTTAGGCACACCAACAGTTCCTAATTTTATTTTCTTATCATTGTTTCCAGAAGCATATCCACAATTTTCTGTCATTCCATAACCTTCAAATATAGGTACTCCTAGGGCCATAAAAAATTTTAAGATTTCAGGTGCGATTGGTGCAGCACCAGAAATTGCAGTTTCTGCTTTACTTAAGCCAAGTTTCTTTTTCAATGCTCTGAATGACAAAACCCAACCAACAAATGTTAAAAATTTTGCAATGTAATCATTAAATCCATACTTCAACTTCCTATCTGAAGCTATATTTCCTAGATACATTGAAAATTTAAAAAGTAACTGTTTAATCAAAGAAGCATCTCTCATTTTTACCATTCCACCGGAATACATTCTTTCAAGAATTCGAGGCACTGCTGGAAAGATTGTTGGTTGAATTTCAACTAAGTCACTTTGTACTGTATCTATGGATTCAGCAAAATTTATGGTTGCTAACGTGTGAGTTGCAATTAAAAGATCAATTAGCCTTCCAAAAATATGACAAAGTGGTAGATACGATAAAAATTGTGGATCTTTTGCTTTAACATTTTCAACTAAAGAAAATTGTGGGATCTGTGAACCGACCCATTTTAAATTTCCATGTGTAATCATGGAACCTTTTGGTTTTCCAGTTGTTCCAGAAGTATATACAAGAAAAGCAACATCCTCATCTTGAATTGCTTCTAGTTGTTCATCAACGAATTCGGGATAGGATTCATATTCAGATTTTCCTAATTCTAGAAATTCTGCAAAACTCATTAATTTAGAATTTTCGTAATTGTAAAGCCCTCTATCTTCAAAATAGACTATTTTTTCTAATTGTGGTAAGTCATCTAAAACTTTCAAAGCTTTATCTAATTGTTCTTGATCTTCGGCAAATAAAATTTTTGATTCTGAATGAGACAAAAGATATTGAACCTCAGAAGGAGGGTTTGTTGGATACAGTCCAACACTAACAGCTCCAATTGATTGAATGCCTATATCAGCTATGAACCATTCTGGTCTATTTTCTGAATGTATGGCTACTGAATCACCTTTTTCGATCCCAAAAAATCTAAGAGCCATAGACAAATAATTTGATTTTTTCCAAAAATCTTCATATGTTGTTTCAGTCCAAACTCCATATTCTTTATATCTCGTAGCAACTTTTTCTGGAAACCTATATGCAGTCTGTTTTACTTTTTTAGAAGGAGTCATGCCACCTTCTTTTAATATTTCATCGTATATTTCATTCATCGTCAATGCCATAATTAATTTACTCCTAAATATGCTTCAATTACTTTTGTATCTTTAACTATTTCTTTTGGTATGCCTTCAGCTAATTTTTCACCAAAATTTAAAACCATAACTTCTTGTGCGATATCCATCACCATATTCATATCATGGTCAACTAAAATAACTGTTTTGTTCATCTCTTCATGAATATCAATAATAAATCTTGCAATGTCTTCAGTTTCTTCATTATTCATTCCAGCTGCTGGTTCGTCCAATAATAAAATATCAGGGTTCATCGCTAAAGCTCTTCCAATTTCAACTCTTTTTTGAACTCCGTAAGGAAGAGACATAATATATGAATATCTAAATTGCTCTATTTCAAGAAAATCGATAATATCTTCTGCTATTTTTCTAGCTTGGATTTCACTATTTCTTGCTTTTTTACTAAAAATTAAACTTGATAAAGGGCCATATGATAAGTGCCTATGTGCTCCAATTAGAATGTTGTCTAAAACTGTCATGTTTTCAAACAATTCGATATTTTGAAAAGTTCTGGCAATGCCTAGATTTGCGACTTCGTCAGGCCTAAGGTTATTAATATCATTCCCTCCATATGTTACTGATCCTTCAGTAGGTCTATAGATACCACTTATACAATTGAATATTGACGTTTTTCCTGCTCCATTAGGTCCAATAATTGCATAAAGAGTTTGTGGTTTTACCTCAAAGCTAACATCATTCAATGCTGTAATTCCACCAAACTTCAAAGTTACATTGTTAAAATTTAGCGAGCTCAAGAAAGCCACCTTTTCTTTCTTTTATAATGTTTTACATCTTTGAATGACTTTCTATTTGTTCCCTCTGGATTTAAACCAAGGTAGAATTCTCTTACATCCTGATCCTGTAATAGTTCATCACTGGGGTTATCCATAACAATATTTCCTGTTTCCATAATATATCCATGACTTGAAACATTGAGTGCCATATTCGCATTTTGTTCAACTAAAAGTACTGTAACGCCTTGAGAGTTAATCTCTGTTATTAATTCTGCAATTTGGTCAACTAACTTTGGTGCTAGACCTAGGCTTGGTTCATCTAATAATAAATAATTGGGATTAGACATAAGCGCCCTTCCGATTGCAAGCATTTGTTGTTCTCCTCCGGAAAGATAGCCCGCCTCACCTTTTGATCTTTCCTTTAATATAGGAAATAAGTCTAAAACTCTGTCTATATTTTCTGGTATTTCTTTGCTATTAGTATGTCCACCAAGTCTCAAATTTTCAGTTACTGTTAGTTCTGCAAAAATTCTTCTACCCTCTAAAACTTGTGCTATACCTTTTTCAACTATTTTCGATGGTTTTTCATTAGTTATATCTTCTCCATCAACAGAAATACTACCTTTTGTTATATCACCATTTTGAACATCCAAAAGACCTGTTATTGACCTTATAACTGTTGTTTTACCAGAACCATTACTGCCTAATAAAGATACAATTTCTCCTTTTGGAATTTCAAAAGAAACACCTCTGAGTACTAAAATTACGTCTTGGTATACTACTTCTAAATTTTGAACAGATAACATTTACCTTTTAACTTTAAGGAAACACCAGACATTTTTCAACTTATAGAAAATTTAAAAAAACAAATATTGAAACCTTTTTAAAAAAAATGTTTTGTAATATCGGATAGAATCTTTCCATATTTAATATGAATGTATGGAAGAAGATAATTATTCGCAACAAGAATTGTTTGAACAAAGACAATATATTTCAGATCTAATTGAAGAAAAAACTGAAAAGAAAAAAAGCTCGTT
>JBEROH010000038.1:0-2795 GCA_041234785.1 Candidatus Actinomarina sp.
GGTAAATTAAAAGTTGCTGGTGATATGAGTATTGCACTTAAAGTTCAATCAGTAATTTCTTAAATATTCAGGGCCTGTAGCTCAGTTGGTTAGAGCAACGGACTCATAATCCGTCGGTCGTAGGTTCGAGTCCTGCCAGGCCCACTTGAAAGTTAAAGTTAATCTATTTCTTTTAGGCACTTTAGTTGCTTCAACATTCGTTTTACCACCAGGGGTTCTAAGATTAAACTTTATTGAACTTTCAGATTTTATTATTTTTATTTTTTCAGTATTGGTTTCCTTTGATTTATTAAGAAAGAAAGATTTAAAACTAGAAGCCTTCACAAAAGAATTCAACCTTTTTTGGTCATTACTAATAGTATTTATGATTTTCTCAATTCTTTTATATGGCATTCATCCATTTACATTAAGGATTATTTTCTATTGTCTATTATTTATTTTGTTTTCAAAATTTTCTTCTAGATTTGATTTAATTGAACTTAGTTATTTCATTCTTCCATTTATCTTCCTTACATTATTAAATTTTTCTACAGTTTTGTTTGAAATTTCATTAATTGAAAATTCAATAGGTTGGATTAGTTACAATTATGAAAATCCAACTTTTTTTAATAGAGGTCGTTTGTCTGGATATCAAGGCTCTGGACCAAATGTTGCTGGTGGATTATTTTCTATTCTTACATTTATAAATCTGCATTTCTACAAAAATTTAAGGAAAAGTATATTTTTATTAGCTGCGTTATTAAATGCATCTTTAGTATTTTTCACTTTTTCAAGAGGATCTTATCTTTCTCTAGCTATAGGTGTTTTAATTGTAATTTATTCAAACTTTGGAATTACAAAAAAGTCCTTATTTTACTTATTTATTATATTTTTTACGGGATTAGGGTTTATATATTTTATAGACTCAAAAACTTTATTAAAAGAGAGTGATAGAGGTCTTTTAACTTCTATTGCTCAAGAAAATATAAACCTTATCAGCAAAATTGGTCCTGGGGGATATATTGAAAATATTTATAAAGACTATCTTTTATCAATAAATCCTGAAATACTTGAAAAAAATTTAAATATAAATTTGAATAAAGTTGAACTAGGAATTACACCTGAAAATTATCGTAATTCAGATTATAAATTTTTTATTGGAACTTCTGGTGGTGGCTTCGAGATCTTAACTCAAAGTAATTTAGTTTCTGAATGCTCAGAAGATCGGATTACATGTCAGCATGTGAGAGTGAAAAAAAGCTTATTAATAAATTTTTTATCAACCGTTTTTGACACAGAACCAAAAATTATTGAAGATATTATAAATACTTCTATTTGTAATATTTCAAAAGATTCAAATGTAAATCGAGGAGATTTTTTTTGTTTAGTTAACCAAATACAGGAACTTGATCTTGACATTCTGGGATTTAATTCAATCCCTACAGAATTATTTTATGTTGAATGTGAGGACACTAGTACATTACTTTGTGAGGAAAGAGAATTAGCAGTTGGGGAGTTAGCAGTTATCGTTGAGAAACTAAGTATCAACAGCAACATTGTGCCCTTAGATAATTTTGCTGATAAATGTAACGAATGTAAATTTAGAAATGCGCTGGGTTATATAAAACTTGAATTCGATAAATATGAGAATATTTTACCAAGAAGTAAATTTTCTATTTATACATCTGATGATGAGATTTCATGGAAATCAGTTGGTTACTCAAGAACAACTGGTGAAGTCATAAATTTCAATATTAATGAATCTTACATTGAGATTGGTGGACATACCGATGGGCAGTCTTTTGGTAATACTTTTCTTGATGCAACAATTTACGAATTTACTTACAAAACTAAGCAATATACAAAAAAAATAATTTTTAATGAAAACAACTTGAATAAGGAATATTATGTTTTTAAACCAAATACTGTGGCTCCATATACCGCAAATATCACTTTTGATAGCGGTGGCATAAAATTGTTTAGGCCAAATAAATATTGGTTAGCAATTGATAATGAATTTGATTTTCAAAATGATTTCGAAATTATATTAAAACTATCACTTCCAGAAATTCCATGGGAAAGACAGACGCTTTTATCAAATACCTCTGGCTTTGCAGGTCAGACTCAGTCTTGGAAATTTGAAATTGACGATGGTAGGCCTTTTTTCTATTGGGCAAATCCTGAAGGTGTTTATGATTTAGATAACAAAATAGGTGATAAAAGTCTAAGAAGTGGCGTTTTTGTACAAAAAGATGGGAAATTAACTAATTCAAGACCTCCAATTATTGATCCCTCATTCTTAAGTCAATTGACAACTGCACACAATGGTTATTTAACATTTAGCGTTGAATATGGGTTGATAATATCCTTTGGCTTCTATTTTTTGATGTTAATTTATTTTTACAAAATGTATAGAAACTTGTCAAATATTAATATTTATATTTTTGTTTCAACAGTAATGATTTTTATACAAAATTTAACTAATGATATGATTTATTCTCCGGATATGTTTTTTATTTTTATAATTTCTAATGGATTGTTATATCAATCTAGTAAGTCTTCGTCTTTAAAGAAATTGTAAAAGTTTTCAGTAAGTATTAATACTTGTGCTCCACTATCAGTAATATAATTTTTTGTTGGCACAGTAAGTTTAATTATTTTTTCAAACTCTATATCTCTAAAATCCCATAGTAAATTTGTTGCTTCCAAAATGGATATTTCTTTGTCAACTATAAAAGTATCTTCAAGTGCATTTACAAAATTATAAAAACTATTTAAAGATTCAAAATCATTCACTTTTTGCATCATAGCTAAAA
>JBEROH010000014.1:0-23190 GCA_041234785.1 Candidatus Actinomarina sp.
TGAAGTTTGGAGTTGATTCAAATATTGATATATTAGCTCCTGTGGTTAAATCACGAAAAGGTGAGTTTGAAACATTATTTAAAGATTTACAAGCTCAAGGTTTTTCAAGGGTGTTAGTTGATGGAGAGATAGTAAGGCTTGATGAAGCAAAAAAACTAGATAGGTACTTTAATCATGATATATCAGTAATTATTGACAGAATAAAATTAAAACAAACAATAGGTCGTAGATTACCTCAATCTGTAGAAACTGCACTTGAATTAACTTCAGGTCTTGTTGATGTTCAGTTTAAAGAAAATATACATAAATTTAGTCAAAATTTAGGATGCTTAAATTGTGGTAACTCATTTGATAAGTTAGAGCCAAGGGATTTTTCATTTAATTCTCCTTTTGGTGCTTGTGAATCTTGCAATGGATTAGGGGTTAGTTATGAAATCGACGAAAATTTACTCATTAAAGATTTCAATTTAAGTATTGAAGAGAATGTATTTCCTGACATGTCTACAAGAAAATATTTTAGAGCCCAAATATTTGGAATATGTGAAGAGTTCAATATCCCAACTGATATTCAATATAAAAATTTAACACGATATCAAAAAGATATTTTTTTATATGGTACTGGCGACAAAGAGATAATTATTAGATATGTAAATAGATTTGGAAATTCTAGGGTTTGGAGGAAGCCATTTAGAGGGATAATTCCAATTTTTAAAAAGAATTATGAAGAAACCTCATCTGATTCTGCAAGAGAATATTACAAACAATTTATGAGAGAATTGCCATGCAGTGAGTGTTATGGAGAAAGATTAAATAAGAGATCCAGATTAGTAAAAGTTCAAAATTTAACACTTGGAAAATTTAATAGCTTATCAATTTCTGATGCAGCAAATAAAATTTCACAGTTAAAACTTAGTGGAAGCGAAAAAGAAATTGCAGAACCAATTGTCAGAGAAATTATAGAAAGATTAAAATTTTTAAATGAAGTTGGCCTTAACTATTTACAACTATCAAGGGGTGCTTCGACTCTATCAGGTGGAGAAGCACAAAGAATAAGACTAGCAACACAAATAGGCTCTGGATTAACTGGCGTTCTGTATGTATTAGATGAACCTTCAATTGGATTACACCAAAATGATAATAAAAAATTAATCGAGACTTTAATAAGATTAAGAAATCTTGGTAACACTGTTCTTGTAGTAGAGCATGATGAAAAAACAATGAAAGCATCAGATCATCTAATTGATATTGGATGGGGTGCGGGTGAACAAGGTGGTGAAATAGTTGCTGAAGGAACATGGGAAGATGTTTCAAAAAATCGCAAATCAATTACAGGACAATATTTGTCTCAAATGCAAATCGTACCTTTTCCTAAAACAAGAAGAAAAGGAAGTGGAAAAAATATAGTAGTAAGGGGAGCCAAAGAAAATAATTTAAAAAATATTACAGTCTCATTTCCATTAGGAAATTTTATTTCTATTACTGGTGTTTCCGGAAGTGGAAAATCCACACTAATATCTGAAATTTTATCAAAGGCAATACAAAATGAGTTTTCGAAAAACTTTATAATGCCAGGTTTGCATAAAAGCATATCTGGATTTGAAAATATTGATAAATTAATAGAAATAGACCAGTCTCCAATTGGTAGAACCCCTAGATCAAACCCCGCAACATATTCTGGAGTTTTTGATCAAATTAGAAATTTATTTTCTATAACAGAAGAATCCAAAATTAGAGGTTATAAACCAGGTCGATTTTCTTTTAATGTACCAGGGGGTCGATGTGAATATTGTAAAGGTGATGGAAATATTAAAGTAGAAATGTATTTTTTACCTGATATTTATGTATTATGCGAAGAATGTATGGGATCTAGATATAATCCTGAAACGCTTTCTATCAGATGGAAGGGGTACAATATTGATGATATCTTGAATCTTACAGTTGAGAACGCTTTAAATGTTTTTGAAAATCAACCTAGTATATACAGAATTATTAAAACGCTCGATGATGTAGGCCTCTCGTATATAAAGCTAGGACAAGCTGCAACTACTTTGTCTGGTGGTGAAGCACAAAGAGTAAAGCTTGCAAAAGAATTAAGTAAAAGATCTACCGGAAAAACTGTTTATATTCTTGATGAACCAACAACAGGTTTACATTTTGCTGATGTTCAAAAATTGTTAGAAGTTCTTCATATGCTTGTTGATAGTGGTAATACTGTATTGGTAATTGAACATAATCTAGATGTTATTAAAAATTCAGATTGGATTATAGATTTAGGACCTGAGGGAGGTGAAAAAGGAGGGCGTATAGTAGCTGAAGGAACTCCTGAAAGTATATCAAGAAATAAAGAATCAGTTACAGGAATACATTTACAAAAAGTTTTAAATGGAAAAAATTAGTGTTAAGGAAATACCTAGTAAGCCAGGAATTTATATTTTTAAAGATATATATAATGATGCAATTTATGTAGGTAAAGCTAAAAATTTAAGAAAAAGAGTTCCTTCATATTTTTCTAACAATTCAACTTGGAAAGTAAAAAGACTTATAGCTGAGGCAAATTCTATATCATTTGTTGTTTCCCAAAATGAGGCTAATGCTCTATTAGCTGAATATTCTTTTATTCAAGAATATAAACCAAAATACAATATTCAGTTTAAAGATGATAAGTCATATCCTTACGTAACGATTACAAATGAAGAATGGCCAAGAGTTTTAGTTTCACGCAATATTAGTAAAAAAAATATAAATTTTGGCCCGTTTCCATTTATTGGAACAGCAAGAAGGTCTCTAGACCACTTAATAAACATTTTTCCCGTAAGAACCTGCTCTAGCAATACATTCAATCACCATCAAGCTATAAACAAACCATGTTTATTGTTTGAGATAGATAAGTGTTCAGGTCCTTGTGTCGGTAAAGTTAACCAAAAAGAGTATTTAAATTTACTAGATAAACTTAAAGATTTTTATAAAGGCAACTCTGATAAATATATCGAGGAAAAAGTTATTGAGATGAAACTATTTTCACAAAATCAAGAATATGAAAAAGCTCAAAAAACCAAATCCCTAATTTTTCATTTAGAAAATGCAAGAATAAATCAAACATTAATGACTTCAAATGATAAAAACGTTGACGTAATTGGTATTGATGTAGGTAAGTTTGATGTAGTTCTCTCGTGTTTATTTATAAGAAATGGAAGAATTGTTGGTGAAGTAAAGAAAACATTTGAACCAATTGAAATTCATGACTTTGAAAATTATTTTCCACAAATCATTATTAATTTATTTGAAGAAAGTATGCCTTCTAATGAAATTTTAATTAGTCATGAATTCCCTTTGGCTGAGGTGATACAGGAAACTTTAAGTACGAAGTGGAATAAAAAAATAACATTAATAAATCCAAAAAGAGGTTGGAAGAAAGATCTTTTAAACACAGCAATCGAAGACGCTATAGAACTTAGAAGAGTATCAGATTTAAAACGAAGATCTGATTTAGAATTCAGATCATTATCTCTTGAGCAATTACAGCATAAATTAGATTTGAAGAACGTTCCTTATAGAATAGAAGCTTTTGATGTATCTAATCTTGGTGATAAATTCAGAGTTGGATCTATGGTTGTTTTAGAAGACGGTATACCAAAACCTTCAATGTATAGAAAATTTCATATTAAAACTTTTCAAGGCCAGGATGACTTTCGTTCAATTGAAGAATTGATTTTTAGAAGGTTAAGAAGACTTCAAAATGATAACGAGAAAGATCAAAGCTTTAGGCGTTTTCCAGACCTAATAGTAGTTGATGGAGGAAAAGGACAGCTTTCAAAAGCTAAAAGTGTAATTGATCATTTTAAGCTAGAGATAGATGTAG
Organism: Candidatus Actinomarina sp.; assembly: GCA_041234785.1. Lineage (GTDB taxonomy): Bacteria > Actinomycetota > Acidimicrobiia > Actinomarinales > Actinomarinaceae > Actinomarina. The sequence goes on from JBEROH010000014.1 coordinate 3,860, forward strand.
CTGGATTAGCAAAAAAAGAAGAAGAAATATTTTTGCCATTTAAAAAAGATTCTATAAAGCTAAATCCTAATTCTGAAGCTTTATTTATTTTACAAAATATTAGAGATGAAGCTCATAGATTTGCAATAAATGAAAATAGAAGACTCAGATTAAAAGATTTGGACTTATCTAGTACATTTAATATTAATGGTGTAAAAGAGAGGTCTATTGACGAAATACTTAAAAGATATAAGTCATTAGATAAACTTGCTAATGCGACATACGATGAATTAATAGAATTGATGAGTTCAGATGAGTCAAAAAAGGTATTTAAATACTTTAATGGATAAACATTCTCAATAAATAAACGTTCACACTCTATGACTTATCCAACTATTATAAAGTTGAAAGGTTTGATATGGCTTCAAAAAGACCAGAAGTTTTATTATTAGTAGGTATGTCAGGTGCTGGTAGGTCAGCCAGTTCTAATGTCTTTGAAGATCTTGGATATTATGTCATCGAAAATTTACCTGCTGAATTAGTTGAATCAGTAGTTCAGTCAAATGATGTAGCTGAAACCAATAAGCAATTAGTTTTAACTATTGATGCTAAAGAATCCTCGGCTCAAAATGAGTTAAAAGCAAGCTTAGATAAATTAAGTCAATCTGGTGTATTAACACGAATTATATTTCTTGATGCTGATAATGAGACCCTATTAGAAAGATACGAAGAGAATAGAAGACCTCACCCTATGGGATTAGATTCGATTTCCCAATCTGTCAAAGCCGAAAGAGATCTTCTTAAGCCCATTAGAGAGTTAGCTGATTTAGTTATTGATACTACCGATATGAATGTTCATGAATTAAGAAAAAGAATTATCGAAGGATTTCAGGGAGAGACTAGAAATCAAGACTTAAAAATATCAGTGACTTCATTTGGATTTAAAAACGGAACACCACGAGATGCAGATATCGTTTTTGATGTTAGATTTTTACCAAATCCTCATTGGAGAGAAGAGTTGAGAGCTTCAACTGGTCAATCTCCAATGGTTAGAAATTATGTCTTGTCTTTTGAGGATGCTCAAATATTTTTAAATAAAATAAAAGATATGATTGATTTTTTAATACCAAGATTTATATCTGAGGGTAAGTCCTATGTTGGTATTGCTATTGGATGTACAGGTGGTAAGCACAGAAGTGTTGTAATGGCAGAAGAGGTTACTAAGTGGCTCAAGTCTGTCGATAATGATGTTGTAGTAATTCATCGTGATATGAAAGAATTTTAACTTAACTTTGGAGAACTTAGGTAACGTTTTAATTCGATCCGATTTAAATGTACCGGTTAATAATGGAGTTGTTTTAGATAACTTTAGAATTGTTCAAGCACTGACCTCTTTAAAAAAAATAAGAGGAATTTCTAAAAATATTGTTTACTCTAGCCACCTAGGTAGACCAAAAGGCATTGAACCAAAGTATTCACTTAAACCAATTAAAAATGAAATGGAATCTTTGTTACAAGAAGAAATAATTTTTATAGAAGATTGCTTGAGTAAAAATATTAAAAATTTGTTAAATACAAACAAAAACAAAATATTTCTATTAGAAAATTTAAGATTTCATGATGGAGAAATGAAAAATGATAACTTTTTTGCTAAAAAACTTGTTGAACCTTTTGATTCATATATATTAGATGCATTTGGAGCATCACATAGAGCCCATGCATCAATTGTTGGAATATCCAACCATATTAAATGCTACCAAGGAGAACTGATGCAAAAAGAAATATACGAGTTAAACACTCTTATTTCCAATCCCACACCCCCTTATTCTGTCATTTTGGGTGGTGCAAAAATTTCGGACAAGCTTTCTCTAGTTAAGAATTTACTTCCCAAAGTTGATAACCTCTTATTAGGCGGTGGAATGTGTTTTACATTTTTAAAAGCTAAAGGTTTAAACATAGGAAAATCAATTTTTGAAGAAAATTTTATCAAAGTTGCCGAAGAACTCATGAATTCAGAGTATGGAAAAAAAATTATTTTACCAGATGATATTGGAGTTACTGATTCAATTGAAAGTATGAAAAGAATTAATAAATCTATTAATGATTTTGATGAGGATGATATTGGTGTTGATATTGGACCTAAAACCATAAAAAAGTTTTATAAGGTTTTAACTAATTCAAAAACAATATTTTGGAATGGACCCATGGGAATATTTGAAATTAAAAACTATTCAATGGGAACACAAGAAGTCACAGATATGATAGCAAATTCTGGTGCTTATACAATCGTAGGTGGAGGAGATTCAGTTAACGCTATAAATACTTTTTCTAATTTAAATAGTTACAACCATGTTTCTACTGGCGGAGGTGCATCTATAGAACTTCTTGAAGGAAAAAAATTACCCGGTGTAAATATTTATGAGTCTTTTATAATTTAGTTTTATGAAAAAAATAATTATAGGCAACTGGAAATTAAATTTAGACCATCTCCAAGGTATACAACTTTTACAAAAAATTAATTATTCATTAAAAAAAAATATTGAAGATGAAGTAGAAATTGTATTAGCACCATCACATACTTCTTTAAGATCTTTACAGACAGTAATTTCAACAGATAGTTTAAAAATAAATCTTTCCTCACAGGATGTATCATCTTATAAAGAGGGTCCTTACACAGGTGAGGTATCTGCGAATCAGTTAAAAAAGCTCAATATTAAATACTCAATCATTGGACACTCGGAAAGAAGACAACACTTTCATGAGAACGATGAAATAATAAATCAAAAATTAAATAGACTAATTGAAAATGAAATCATTCCTATTTTTTGTTATGGAGAAGATTTAAAAGTTCGTAATGAAGGGACTTATCTTAATCATTTAGAAAACCAATTAATAAATGGACTTAAGGGGTTAAAAAAAGATAAGCTTATTCAAATTGTTTTTGCATATGAACCTATTTGGGCAATAGGCACAGGGGAAGTAGCATCAGTTTCAGATATAGTTGAAGTATTTGAAATGACAAAAAAATTTATATCTCAAAAAAATTTCTTACCGGAAAATGAAATTAAATTTGTTTATGGTGGAAGTGTGACAGCAGAAAATTCAAAAACAATATTAAACACAAGTATTATCGATGGAGCTTTAGTAGGCGGTGCGTCACTTAATTCTGATAGTTTTATTGATATTATAAATTCAGTTGATTTATGAACCTTATTTTTATACGTCACGGTCAAAGCCTTTGGAATCTTGAAAATAGATTTACTGGTTGGATAGATATAGATTTATCTGATAGGGGAGAAAAAGAAGCAGCTAAAGCTGGTTTAACATTGATGAAGTATAATTTTTTTCCAGAATACTGTTTTACTTCTTTTTTGATTCGATCTAAAAATACCGCAACCATCTTGATGCAAGAACTTACTAAAAACCATAAATTTAAAACAGAAATAATTGAAGATTGGCATTTAAATGAACGACATTACGGATCTCTACAAGGGTTAGATAAAATTGAAACTTCTAGGAAATATGGAGAAGAACAAGTTCAAATATGGAGAAGAAGTTATGAAACAACGCCTCCTTTAGCAATCAAAAATTCAAAAGATGACCCTAAATTAAACGCTATATATTCTGACATAAAGGAAGAGCTACCACTGGGAGAGTCTTTAAAAGACGTAGTTAATCGAGTAAAAAATATTTTGCATAAAATTACGGAAATGTCATTGAATAGTAAAGTTTTGGTAGTAGCACATGGAAATAGCATCAGAGCTATGACAAAAGTAATAGATAACATATCTGATACTGATATAGTAGATGTAAATATTCCAACAGGAATTCCTTTAGCTTACAATGTTTCTAGTGAAGGTATTGAGAGAATTGGATACCTTAGTGACGAGAATGATATTCTTAAACTACAAAAAGAAGTTGAGTTGCAATCAAAAATAAACAATAAGAAAGGCTAATGTTTAATATATGAATACATTTACAGCAGTACTTATCTCAGTACATATTTTAATTTCAGTTGCTTTAATAGCATTAGTTCTATTAAACAGTGGAAAAGGTGGTGGATTATCTGATATGCTTGGTGGTTCTGGTTCCGCTGGAAACATTGGACAAACACTAGCAGAGAGAAATTTAAGCAGAATAACAGCTGTTGTAGCTGTTATATTTGCTGCAACAACCTTATCATTATTTTGGTTTCTTGATTGATATAGCGCGGGTGGCGGAACTGGTAGACGCGCAGGATTAAGGATCCTGTGGGATAAAACCCGTGGAGGTTCGAGTCCTCTTCCGCGCACATTATGACAAATAAAACAATTGCAATAGTGAACGATCCGAAGGTCACATTGGGTTCAATTTCAAACGATATTCAATTGATAAACGCTTGGAATGTAAACTGGGAAAATTTAAACCTTAATGATAACTATATAATTTTAGGTGGTCATATGGGTTCATATCAAGAAAATGAATTTAGTTACCTTAAAGAAGAAAAAGATTGGTTAAAAATTGCTGTAACTAATAATACAAAAATTTTAGGAATTTGTTTAGGTGCTCAATTAATTGCTGACGCATTAGGAGGAAAAGCTTACTTGTCTGAGAATATTGAATTTGGCTTTAAAGAATTAAATTTTAACAAAAATATTGATAGTAAATTTTTTAATCAATTTAAAAATATAAAAGTTTTTACTTGGCATAGAGATACCTTTGAAATACCTTATGATGCAGAATTAATTGCTTCAACTAATTTTCCTCAAATTTTTAAATTGTATAACACAGTAGCATTACAGTTTCATCCAGAAATTAATTTAGATTTGTTTAATTCTTGGTATGAAAACGAAGTTTCAAAAATTGAATTAAAAAATTTTGATATTAATTCAGAATTATCATATCTAACAAAAAATTCTATTTCTTTAAATAAAGCAGTTAATTCATTTATTGATGATTGGCTATTAGCTTAGATATTCAATATATTATTAACATATTTAGAAAGAAAATTGTATCTTTCCATTAAATCATTTTCTGAAATTAATATATCTTTAATTTCAATATTTACAGGTGTTTTTCTACATAATTCCCATAATTTATCAATTCTATTTTCATTCTTTACTTCAAAAATTGGAAGTTCTATGTTAAAGCCTTTGTCGATTAGATTATTTATCATTTTAAATATATTTAACTCTAATTCCTCTAATTGATGAATTTCTGGAGGTAAGCCAACTTGATAATATTCTTCTACTCCACAAATGGGATAAATAAAATTTTGATTTATAAATTTAATTTTAAATATATTAATACACTCAACAATCAAAAACTGTTCTGCGTTTGAAATATCTTGATAGTCAATAATTTTAACTTCTGACACAACATGATCGATTTTTTCTAAGCTTCTTCCAACAATAAATGATTTATTTTCAATAATGCAATCAGCAACTAATAATAAATATCGAGGTTCGAAAACCTTTAAAGCTGAAATTTCTTTTGGGAAATAATTAATACCAGCACCAAAAAAAGGAAATTCAACTAACATTATTTCTGTTAATTAGGATAACAAGTTATAAAATTATGAGAATTGAAGACGAAATAAAACTAACTTTTGATGATGTTCTGATTAGGCCCAAAAGAAGTACTTTGGTATCCCGATCAGAAGTCGATCTAAAAAGAGAATTTACTTTCAAACACACTAACAAGAAATGGAAAGGTATACCAATTATTTCTTCCAATATGGACACCACTGGAACATTTGAGACTGCAAAAGCACTCGAAAAATACGATATGCTAACTGCCATTCATAAATTTTATTCTTTAGAACAGTGGAATAATAGCATCAATAATATTAGTTCACACTCACTGTCTGTTACTGTTGGTTCTTCTGAAGCTGAATTTCAAAAAGCTAACGATATTTTTAAAATTAATAATGACATTAATTTTTTATGTTTAGATGTTGCTAATGGATATCGCGAAGACTTTTTACAAGCTGTATCAAGATTTAGAAATAATTTCCCAGAAAAAATTATTATCGCTGGAAATGTTGCTACGAGAGAGATGACAGAAGCTTTAATTTTAGCTGGAGCAGATATTGTTAAAGTTGGTATCGGACCTGGTTCAGTTTGCACTACTAGAAAAGTTGCAGGAGTTGGTTATCCTCAATTGTCCGCTATTTCAGAGTGTGCAGATGCTGCTCACGGCTTAGGAGGTCATATAATAGCTGATGGAGGCTGCAAATATCCTGGTGACATTTCTAAAGCTTTTGGTGCAGGTGCAGACTTTGTAATGCTAGGTGGAATATTTGCTGGTCATAAGGAATCAGGAGGAGAACTAGTTACAGAAGACGACGGTCAAATGTATAAAGATTTTTATGGCATGTCTTCCCAACATGATCAGGAAGAATATTATGGAAATGTCGCAGAACATAGAGCTCCAGAAGGTAAAAAAGTAAGATTGAAATATAAAGGTCCTATAGATTTAACAGTACAATCCATTCTTGGTGGTTTAAGGTCTGCATGTTCTTATGTAGGTGCAAAAACAATTAAAGACTTACCAAAATGTACAACTTTTATAAGAGTTACTCAAACCACAAATGAAATATTTACTAATTATGAGAACATTTGAATATTGAAATTTACACAAGATTGAATTGCATTTGGTGCGATAGAGCGAAAGAACTACTTAAATCTTTGAATCTATACTATGTAGAGCACGATCTCTCTGATGATGTTAAGAGAAATAACTTTTATTTAAGTATTGGTGAAAATGTAAAAACTGTTCCACAAATTTTTATTGATGGAGTTCGAATTGGAGGCTTTCAAGAATTAAAGTTGTACTTAAATGAGTAATCAAGATTCTGGCAAAACAGTATTTTTAGCTATGTCTGTAAACCTCTTCATTGGGGTTATTAAAACCTCAGTTGCTATTATTACAAAATCAAGCGCAATGTTTTCTGAATCTGTTCATTCATTTGTCGATTCCTTTAACCAGTTTTTATTATGGTTTGGAATCAAAGAATCAAAAAAAGGAGTCTCAAAAATTTACCCGCTTGGTAGGGGAAGAGAACAATATTTTTGGACTTTAGTTGTCGCAATATTAATATTTACAATTGGAGGCCTTCTATCTCTACAACATGGAATTGAAGCAATTAGCCATCCAAAAAAATTAGAAAATTTAAATATTTCGATAATTATTTTATTAATTTCTATTATTTTAGAATCGTATGTACTAGTAAAAGCAGTTACAAAACTTAAAATTAGTGATAATAGCAAATCTGTTTTTGAGCTAATTCAAATTTCTAATGATGGTCCCCTAATCGCAATTATCGTTGAAGATTTTGCAGCAACACTTGGATTATTTTTTGCATTAATCGGTACACTTCTTAGTTATTTTACAAACGACCCCATATTTGACGCTTATGCGTCTATTGCTATCGGTATTTTGCTTATGGTTTCTGGATTGTTTTTAGGTTATGAAATGAAACATTTAATTGTTGGAGAATCAGTTGATACAAAAACATTTAATTCAGTTAGAAAAGTTATTAAAGACAATACTTTTATTACTAAAATCTTAGATTTAAAAATAATTTCTATTGGATCAAATAGTTTTATGTGTATTGCTGAAGTTGACTATAAAAATACATTAATTGATGTTGAAATAGTAAGAATAAGTAAAGAAATCGAACAAGATATTAAAAAATTGGATGAAAGGTTTGTTAACATATTTTTAATCCCTGCTTAAATTAAGTTTATGGATATTAATAAACAACATTTATCAAAAGAACAAATTGAAGTAACTCAATTTTGCGGAACAGAACCCCCATTTTCTGGAAAACTCTTGAACGAAAAAAGGGAAGGTATTTATAGTTGTGTTGTTTGCAACAATAATTTATTTGATTCAAGTACTAAATTTGAATCTGGATCAGGATGGCCGAGTTTTTTTGATGCAATTGAAAATAAAATTAATAAAAAAGATGATTTTTCCCTTGGTATGAAGCGTACAGAGATAACATGCGTTGAATGTGATTCTCATCTAGGACACATTTTTAATGACGGTCCACCTACAACAGGTATTAGATATTGCGTTAATTCTTTAAGCATGACATTTTCTCTTAATGAGTAATATTTTTATTGATCAAAATTGTAATCTTTGTAACACATACGGAGAATGGATTACAAAAAAAAATACAAACATAAACATTAACGATCAAAGTTCGTTATGTGATAAAGAATTTAATTTAGACACATTAGTTTTTAAACACGGAAATAAATCATATTATTTTTCTGATGCAGTTATATATTCAATTGCTAGTGTTGGCAATGTTTATAAAACAATTTATGTACTAAAAATATTTCCAAAAAGCCTTAGAGATTATTTTTACAAATTACTATCTAAAAATCGTCATCGAATTTGAATTGCATTATTTAAAAAATATTACCCATAATCCAGTTTTTCGAACATTTATACTTTTTTCATTATTCAGAGCGGTGTATGGTTTAATTGTTTTACTTATTACTTACAATTTTTCCATAAATCTCAATAATGGGTACATATTTTCATTTATATTTCTTATTTTCAGTATCTTTTTTTCTCGATATATTTTTAAAAAGATAAAAAAGAAATTTAATCTCTAAAATTACCAAAACTGATCGGTAAATCGATTTTTGATTCTTTTAAAAAAGTTATAATATCTTGAAGTTCATCTCTTTTTTTTGAAGTTACTCTTATACTTTCATTTTGAAATGAACATTGTGTTTTCTTATTAAAATCTTTAATTAAAAAAATTATTTTTTTTGATTCTTCTTGATTGATTCCAGATTTTAAATCGTAAATTATTTTAACTTCAGATGGTGTGGTCTCTTCTTTGAAGTCGTTTAAAAATTTTATTGAAACATTTCTTTTCGTAAATTTTTCTTTAAGTACTTGTATACTAGCATTCAATCTTTCTTGAGTTGAGCTTTTTAATGTAATCAATGAATCGTTTTTATTTATAGTAGTGTTTGTATTTTTAAAATCATATCTTGTTGACAATTCTCTTTTAGTTTGATCAATAGCATTTACAACTTCTTGCTCATTGAATTCAGACGTTATATCAAAACTTGGCATAGTTAAATTTTACCCAAAGTTAAATTTTTGTATATATTTTAAGAATATACAAGTGACTTATTTAACATTACATTGTCTCAGGTATTCAAATGCAACAATTCCAACTGAGTTTGCTAAATTTATACTTCTAGAATTATCTTTCATAGGAATAGTTATAGTTTTATACTTCAATATTAAATCTTCAGGCAATCCAACTGACTCAGGACCAAAAATTAGAAAATTGTAATTTCTTAATGACTCATCCCAGTATGATTTTTTTCCTTTTGATGAAAGACAACAAATGTTGGTGCTTTTATTTAGATCTATAAATTCATCCCAAGAATCATAAATTTTTGTATTTGCTAAATCATGGTAATCTAATCCAGCCCTTCTGATTTTGTTTTCTTGTAGATCAAAACCAAAAGGTTTAATTAAGTTAACAGGAATACCAGTATTTGCTGATAACCTAATTACAGCCCCTACATTTCCTGCTATTTCAGGATTAAAAAGTACAATTTCCACAAACTTATTATATTGTTATTAATTACGCTTTATACAGTTAATATATTTATGTGAAGCAAATAGTAAAATTATTTTTACCGAATTTGAGTTCGATGAGATTAGTTTTTAAAGAAGTTTCTAATACTTCAATCTCAAGAGAAAGATTTATAGACTTTATAAAAACATTGGGATTAATAATGTTAGTATTTAATTCTTTTTTTTATTTAGAATTTAATTTTTCAGGAGGCGAGCAGTTTATATTCAACAATTCTGATACTTCTGAGACATATATTGTAATTTCTTGGTTTACTGCTGGATTTGCTTTGTTCTTCTTTTCAATGGGGTTTAATAATTTAATTGCTTGGTACTCAAATGTAGGAAGAGATGGCAGTCAGTGGAATTATTTAGTAGATAGAATTAATAGCATTCTTGGTCCAACTATAGTGTGGATCATTACCAGTTCTATATTTCTAAATATTCTTGTGAGAACTGTTACGTATCCAAAATTCTTAACCACTTCTGAAGATGGCCTAGTTTCTTCAATCGAATTTGTGTTATGGCCATTATGGTTGGTTGCTATTTATCTCGTATTAGTTTTATTTGCGCCGCTTACGATATATCTACACAAGAAATACCCTTATATCTCTCTAGGAATACTAGTCATTATTACTATGTTTATAGATGCAGTAAATTTACCTATAAATTTTTCGTATTTAAAAGTACTAAATTATTTATTTTTTTGGTTAACAATTCACCAGTTTGGTTATTTTTATGCTGACGGAAAAGTTCAACTGATTAATAAAAATATATTTACTTTCACTTCTATTATTTCCTTTGGGTATTTATTTTATAAACTTTCTTTTTCAAATGAATATCTTTCTATGGTAAGTTACAGACTTACTTCAACAAGCAACGAAGACCCTCCCACCACTTTATTTTTAATAACTTCAGTTGGTTTAATTTCTTTTTTTCTTTCTTTAAGATTTAAAATAGAAAATTTTTTTACAAATGATAAAAAGTGGCTTATTTTTTCTCATATACACTCCAATATATATACCTTGTTTTTTTGGCATTTAGTCATATTATTTATAGTTTATTTATTAGGAATTAATAATGTTTACTCAGCATCTTTACTTTTGATAATAGTTTTGATATTTGGAAATTATGAACGAAGTGTTTTTAAACTATCTACTAATTTAGTAAAACGTGTTAACCCACTTCAACCATGGCCAACTCCAATAAAAGCAAGGATTTCTATTAGCAATTTTACTCTCGCTTGGGTTTCAGCATTTTTAATATTACTTGGGGTTGTGAATGTTTCTTTAGGTGGTATTGGACAAGATGGTTTCTTCTCGTTACGTGAGTTTTATTTCATTAGAAGTAATACTTTTGAAGGTTTAGGCAGGATTTTAATTGGTTTATTACTCTTAAACATAACCGTTAGGGGATTGAAATATAAAAAAAGAATTTTATTTTTAGCAATAATTTTTAGCATTGTTGCGCTTTATAGTAGAATTTTAATTTCAGAACCTATAAATAATTTTGAAGTTGCTTTTACCTCTTTAATCTCTATGTTTTTTATTATCTTACTTTTTCTTAACAGTAACTATAAGTTTAAAAGCAAAGTCAAATAATTGTGAATTTACCTAAAGGAGAAACAAGACAAGAGCTTTTAAACAGAGCATTCTTATACATTTTTTTAATTTCTGTTTTTGTCTTAATTTTTTTACGAGTTAAATCTCTAGTCTTTGATTTATTCGTTGCTATTGTTTTGGCTGCGCTAGCAGAACCTGTTGTTTACAGAATTTCCCAAAAAATGAGCAGAAAATTTGCAGCCTTAGTTACAGTGTTGTCAATACTTCTTGTTATTGGTGGAATCTTGTTTTCTATTCTTCCACTAATGATTCAAGAAATTTATTTACTTTCTTCACAGCTTCCAGCATACTTTGATGATTTCATACAGTATTTTGATAGCTATATAGGTTTTCAAATTTCAAGTCAATCTTTAGACTTAGAAAGTCAATTTAATAGTCTTATTAGAGGTTATGGAAGTACAGTAGGGTCTAGTGTAGTATTTGCTGGACAAGGTTTAATTCGTGCATTGGGACATATATTTGTTATATTTTTTTTCACTTTCTACTTAATAAGCGAAGGGGATCATTGGAGAATTAAGCTAAAGGATTCTCTTCCTGAGTATTTTTCAAATTCTATAGATCAGGTATGGAGTATAGGTGTATCAAAGGCTGGTGGATTTATAGTTGCCAAAGTCATACTCGGAATCTTGGCAAGTGTTGTATTTTCAGTTTCATTTATTGTAATTGGATTACCTTCACCAGTAGCTTTGGGTATTGCAGCTGGGGTTTTATCACAATTAATTCCTGTAATTGGCACATTTATTGGAGGTTTGGTACCAGTTATCGCTTCAATTTCTCTAGGAACAGTATCTTTGCTATCTACAATATCTGTATTATTTTTATATCAGATAGTAGAAAATTATTTTATTAGTCCAAGAATAACTAAATCTACCATGGAAATGCATCCTGCAATTGCTGTTTTTTCTACCTTGTTTGGAGCTTATACTTTTGGAGGTGTAGGTGCGATTTTAGCACTTCCTGTTGCTGCAACTATCCAAGGTGTATTTAGCATACTTATTAAAAATCAAAGATCTGTATAAAAAATGTTTAGCTTACCAATTTCAGCGATTAAAACACTTGAAAAACTTATAGAATATATTCAAACTGAAACTATAGACCCAATTGAAGATTCAATTAAGAATGTCAAAAAGAACTTTAAAGCATCTAATTATCTTGCTCTTGCAACAATATTATTACTATCAGGTGCTTCTTTAGTTTTAGCCCAGATGTTTTCTGGACAATATTTATTACAATCCTTAATTTATTTTTCTTTAGCATTATTATGTATTCTTATGTTTTCTTTTATTGCATGGAGAATTTTAAAATGACAAGTTTTTCAGAAGAATACTTAAAACTTAAAAATCAAATTGATGATGACAAATCTAAGTTAATTGTTTTTTTAATTTTTGGATTAGTATTGGGTCGTTTTTATGAAAAAACTATACGGCTTAAAAAAATTATTTTTAAAAAATTTAAATGAAAAAAAATACTCAAAAAATAATTGTGATTATAGTATCAGCTGCAATGGTTATTACTCTGCTCCTGCCTTTATTATCAGCACTTTAAATTGACTTTTGATAATTCTTTAATAATAGTTAAAACACCTACCAATAAATATTTATCTGTTGTTCAAAATAAAAAAGAATTTATTACAAGTGAAGGGGTTATTAATTATATCGATATAAAAAAAATCCCTTGTGAAATTTATTCTTCTACCGGAGTAAAATTTAAAATTTACAAACCAAGCTACAAAGAATTTACAACACTTATGAAGCGTGGACCTCAAATTATATACCCAAAAGATGCTTCTCAAATTATTCTTGAAGCAGATATAAGAACTGATAGTCAAGTTTTAGAAATAGGCACAGGTTCTGGTGCACTTACACTGTATCTTTATTTAATATTAAAAAATGAAGGAAAATTGTTTACTTTAGATTCTTCCAGTGTAAATCAGAGAAGAGCAAATAAAACAATCAGACGATTTCTTTCAACATTAACTACTGATGAAAATGTGAATGTTAATTTTTTAACAAATGATTTATTACATTTTAAACTTTCAGAACTTGATTCAAAAGTAGATACAATAATTACTGATGTACCAGAACCATGGGAGTTTTTTACGCATAATCAAATAGATTTTTCACTTTCCTGGGTTTCTTACCTACCTTCAATAACTCAGGCAATTAAAATTAAAGAATGTCTAGAAAAAGAAAATTTTGAAAACATTGAAGTCAAGGAGGTCCTAATAAGAGACTGGATAATAAATAAAAAAATAGTTAGACCAAGTCATAGCCAGATATCACATACTGGATTTATAATTTCAGGAAAATATTATAAATATTAAGGTTCAATCATTATGCATTCACCAGGGCATTCTTCAGCAGATTCAATAACTGCTTCTTCTAATCCCTTTGGAACACTAGCTAATCCTTCAGCACCTCCAACATTTCCATGTTCTTCTGAAAAAATTTTATCTCCCTCTTTGACATAAAATAATCCGTCATCGAGTCCGACGAAAACATCAGGTGCAATTTCCTCACAAAGACCATCACCAGTACAGAGGTCTTGATCAATCCAAACTTTCATAATGTATATAATACAATATCGTTGTCTTATATTAATTTATAAGAGTAAATTTATTTCTCATTATTTGTAATATTAGATTATGGATTCTCATGAATATTTAAAAAACTACTCGAAATATTTTATTGATTTGATCGAAGATAAAGACTTTAACTTTCTTACATCCAATATCAAAAGTGAAGACCTTTCGCCTAATGCAACTACTGTTGTTGCTGTAAAGTATGGTCAAGGAATTATTATGGCTGGGGATAGAAGAGCAACACAAGGTAATTATATCGCTCATGATGATGTCATAAAAGTTTTTCGAATAGACAGTACATCTATGATAGGTATTGCTGGTTCTGCTGCAATAGCCTTTGAGTTGGTTAAAAGATTTAAAACAGAAGTTGAGCACTATGAAAAAATTCAAAATAATAAATTAACGTATAATGGCAAAGTTAATTTTCTATCAACGTTAATTAGATCGAACCTCAATCTTATTACTCAAGGATTAATTGTCATACCTATATTTGCTGGAAAATCTAATGATTCATTCGAAATCAATACGTTTGATGCTATTGGAGGTAGTTACAATGAAAAATATTTTGCGTCCATTGGATCTGGTGCAACAATGTCAAATGTTTATCTCCAGGATAATTACATAAAACCAGAAAGAAATGATGCAATTAAGTTAGCTATAAAAAGTCTAAAAATTGCATCAAATAATGACTCAGCAACAGTAGGACCCAGTATTGAAAAAAATGTTTCTCCGAATATTTATATTTGTGACGCTAATGACGTACAAGCTTTACCTGATATAGAAGTAATGAATTTTATGAAAGAAATTTAAATGAATAATTTTTATGTATCTCCCGAACAACTAATAACAGATAAGTCAGAATTTGCAAAAAAGGGAATTGAGAAAGGAAGAACAACGGTAATTATTGAAACAAAAGAAGGGTTGCTTTTTATAGCTGATAATCCTTCAAAACATCTTTTTAAAACCTCTGAAATTTATGATCAAATTGGTTTTGCTGGTGCAGGAAAATATAGTGAATTTGAGAATCTTAGAATAGCTGGAATTAGACATGCAGATATGAAAGGGTTTACTTATAGTAGAAAAGATGTTTTAGGAAGAGACATAGCAAATTTATACTCACAAGCTCTAGGATTTATCTTTAATAATGAAATTAAACCATACGAAGTTGAACTACTAATAGGTGAAGTAACTGATGAAAATGAAAAAAATATTTATCATATTTCTTATGACGGCACATTGTCTGACAGGGAAGTGGTTTGCTCAATAGGTGGAAAATCAGAAGAGTTAGATAGTAAATTGTCAAAATTATATAGAAAACCACTTTTTAGAAATGAAGCTATAGAACTTATTAAAGAGTTCATAATTAATGAAACACCTGGTAAGACTACCAATTTTGAAATTTCAGTTATAGAAAATAAAGGAAATGCTAGGTATTTTCAAAGACTACTTTAAATGAAAAATGTTTTTAAAAGGTCAATTCAACTTTTAAATATTTTAAACTCTAATAGTCAAGTAACGACAAATTTTATAAAGGATAATATAAATGACTATAGAAACTTATCTGAACAAGCTTTCAGAAGGTCTTTCGAAAGAGATAAATCCTTACTCAGGTCATTTGGATATCTTATAGAATATGAAAACGATAAGTGGTCTTATGATAAAGGATATTCTTTATCAGGTAATTTTATATTTCAGTACATTAAAAAAGATAAAAAAATTGATACAACAAAATTTATACATACGTATCAGTTATTGAGTAGATACTATTTAATTGAAAATTTGAACAACATTAATAATGAACTGGTTTCCAAAGTAGTTAAAGCTATAACTGAAAAGAGAAGATTAGGTTTTAATTATTTAGATTCATATAGAAAAATTAAGCCAGAAGGTTTAAAATATTTTGATTCAAACTGGTATTTAGCAGGGTTTGAAGATAAAAAATTTAAAACTTTTAAAGTTGATTACATATCTAATTTAAAAATAGGTACTCAATCTGATTTGTATAAATCGTTAACTAGAGAATATAAATTTTCATGGGAAGATAGTCCTGATAAGATAGAAATGCATATTCAATTATCTTACGAAATTTATATTATAAATCGCTATTTATTCTCCCATAAATTATTAGAAGTTTCAAAAGATACTGAGAGTGCAGTTGTCAAATTTAAAACTAATGATATTTATGGATTGATTAAATTTTTATTACTTTGCAACGATTTTTATAAAATTTTATATATCGACGATAAGGAACAAGTGAAAAGGTTTATAAATGGCAAATAATATAAATTTTAAAAAATTACTTCAATTTTTGCTTTTAGTAACCGAAAGGAACAAGTGGTCTTTACATGAACTTCAAAATCAGTTAAAAGTTTCTGAGAAAGAATTATTATATATACTTTCAATAATTTCTGAAGTGTACTCAGAACAGGGAGAGCTTTTACTGGATTATGAAAAAAATGAAGACAACAATGAAGTAATTTTTCATATTAATTCTGAATTAACAAACTTAACTTCAATTAATGACGGAGAATTATTCAATATATACTATTTACTATCAACAAATGGATCTATAGGAAATTTAACTTCATCTTCGAAAGATATAGAAAATTTTTATAATATTTTGTCTCAGTATTTTAAACTTGATGGTTTAAATGATGAGCTAGAAAATAATAAAAATGATTTCACATTTAATGAAATTAATGTAATTCAATATATTAAATTAGGCGATAATGTAGCTCAGACCTATAGAATTAAACCAACTTCATTAAAGTCTAATAATGATGGGATAGTTCTTGAGGGCTATGATGTTGATGATAAAATTACAAAATCATTTTTAATGGAAAGAATAATTGATATTGTTGAAGAAGATGAGTTTGAACATAGAACAAAAAAAATTGATAATAAGGTGACATTAGGATTTGAAATTTTAAACAAAAATATTTTAAAAAAAATTAATAGTGATAATGCCAAAATTGCAGGTAACAAATTAGAATATACATTCTTTTCTGAAACTTACGCAGTAAATTTTATAATTAAAAATTTTAAAGATATCAAAGTAATATATCCAAATACTTTTGTAAAAGATTTTAATTTAAGAGTAGGCAATCTAATTAAGAAATTAGAAACATGAGTTTAATAGAGTTATTAATTATTGTTCTCCTTGCATTAGGAGTGCTGGATATTTCAAAAGTAAAAAAAATTATGAGTTTAATAACATCTTCAAATTTTTCTCAAAAACGTGAAATAATTGGCGATAAAACATTAAAGGAAAAATGGGTTTGGATTGAAGAAGAATAATTATGTTTAAAAAAGGATTTTACGATCACTTCAATGAACTTAATAGAAGAATCATTTTCTCACTTACAATCTTTTTTATATTTTCTCTAATTGTATATTTGAATTATAAACAAGTTTATAAACTCTTAATTGACCCTTTGTTAAAGGCTGGGTATTTGGAGTCTGACCTTGTAGCTTTTACCATTTATGAAGGTTTTCAAGTAAAAATATTTAATACACTGTTAGTTTCTTTTATTTTGTCATTTCCTTTTCTTTTATTAATTATTGGCTTATTTATAAAACCTGCACTCGAAAAAACTTCTAATGTAACCTTTTACTTATATTTATTTACTTTTCTATTGTTATTTTATGTTGGTTTATATGCATCTTACAAAACCTTACCTTTTGGGATTAACTTTTTACTATCATTTAATGAGTCAAACGTCATATTAAGAACTCAGAATTATTTTCAATTGATTAGTAGAGTAGCTCTTTTGTTTGGTATTTCTTTTCAATCTCCATTAATAATTTATTTTTTAATAAAAAAGAAAATAATAAAAGTTACTCTTTTTACAAGCAATCGAAAAGAATTATTTATAATAATAGTTATAATTTCTGCCATCATAACTCCAACCGGAGATCCTATAACTTTATTTATTTTTGCAATCCCAATGTATTTACTTATAGAAATTGTTTTATATTTGAATAAAGAAACTTAATTAAATGTTCAAATTAGATCAATTTCAAATTGATGCAATTTCTGATATAAAAAGCAACAATAATGTATTAGTTATAGCACCAACAGGTTCTGGTAAAACTCTAATTGCTGAAAGAGCTATAGAATTTTACTTACAAAAACAAAAAAATATATTTTATACAACTCCTATAAAAGCTCTCTCTAACCAAAAATTTAATGATTTTACAAAAATTGGATTTAATACAGGGTTGCTTACTGGAGACAGGAGCATAGAAAAAGATAGTGAACTAATTGTTGCAACAACTGAAATATTAAGAAATATGATATTTTCAAATGATAAAAAGCTTCAAAATACAGGTTTAATAATTCTTGATGAAGTACATTATCTAGGAGACAGAGAGAGGGGGACTACTTGGGAAGAAATATTTATTCATGCAAATAAAAATATAAAGTTCTTGTGTTTGTCAGCAACAATAAAAAACAAGAATGAATTTCTTGAATGGATTGTTTCTTTAAGGGGGCCAACATCACTAATTAGTTTTGAAAAAAGACCTATTCCACTTGAGATTTCTTTAGTTACCAGTTTAAAAAATAAAAGTGAACTTAAGATTATTCAATCAACGAAAGATAAAAAAAATAAATTATTCTTTAGGTTAGACAGACAAAATAAAAACTTTATTAAACCTAAATTAAAAGATCAAATACTTTATCTCAATAAAAATAACTTATTACCAACTTTAATTTTTTATTTTTCACGTGAAAGAGTAGAGTCTTCAGCCAGACAGTTGTCTAATTCAATGAAAGTTATAGAAGAGAAGAAATTTATAAAAGATAAGTATGATGAGATATTTTCTGAGCTTTCCTCTGAGGAAATAACTTTATTGAATTTAGATGAGCATCTTTGGATGTGGTCTAGAGGAGTGGGGTATCACCATGCTGGTCTTGCTCCAATCGTAAAAGAATTTGTAGAGTATCTGTTTTTAAATAAATTTATAAATTACCTTTTTTGCACAGAAACTTTAGCTTTAGGAATTAACATGCCAGCAAAATCAATACTCATCGATAAACTTTTTAAATATGATGGTATTAAAACTAGACCTATCTCACAATCTGAGTTTTTACAATTAAGTGGAAGAGCAGGTCGTAGGGGTATAGATGAAAAAGGATATGCTTTTTTGTCTTATGATCAAAGTATTAATAAAGATTGGTATAGTTCACTATTTTCTATGGAGTCTAGTAATTTAAACTCAGCGTTTTCTGTAAATTATGCATCCATTTTAAATTTACTTAATAATTACACAAAAGATGAATCTATATCCTTGTTAAAGAGTAGTTTTTTTGCATTTCAAAATTACTTTAATACTGATAAATTACAGAAAACTTTTATATCAAAATACGAAGTACTTAAAGAATTAGGTTTTATTAATACAAGAAAAGGAAAAGTATTGACTGAAACATATAGAGATAATTTAATTCCTGCTATTTATCTTCTTGATCAATATCCAAAACTAGAAATTGAATTTTATCTTATGTATGTCGCTTCTGGGATTTCAACAGATATTGGAGATATACCTATAAG
>JBEROH010000015.1:0-76411 GCA_041234785.1 Candidatus Actinomarina sp.
TAGTTCTAAGCCAACTTTAACCCCATAAATTTCTCCTTTTAACTTATCGAGATAAAAGTTAAATTCTTGTAAGGTTTTTCCGTCTAATGCAAAGAATACTGGTTTAACTAACATTTTGTATAGTCTCCAAATCATTTAACACATTCTTTTTTTCTTTATATGCATGGATAAATGCATCAGCTTCTCTTACAGATGAAACTACTGCTACTCCTGTTTCGTGCGCTAACCTTCGTATTTTCCATCCATCTGAATATTCATTTTCAAAAGTCGGAGTATTTATAATTAAAGAAATTAACTCATCCTCTATTATTGTTAAAGAAGTCGGTGTTGCACTATCTGCTCTCCCAACTACCGTTGATTTAATACCAAATGAATGAAGGTACTTACCTGTACCCTCGGTGGAATATAATTTAAAACCTAATTTCTTAAAACTTTTAGCAGTTTCAATAAAATTTTGCTTCTGGTCATCACTTAATGTGATAAAAACCCCCTTTTGTTTTTTTCCAATTTCAACTCCTGAAGCAGCATAAGCTTTATGTAAAGCTGTACCAAAGGTATTTCCTATACCTAAAACTTCCCCTGTAGCTTTCATTTCCGGTCCAAGCATAGTGTCTTCAGCTGGAAATCTAGACCAAGGAAAAATTGCTTTTTTAATTGCGATTTTATGAGTTTTTCCAGATAGATAGTTTGTACTTTTGTGTACTTCCTTAAGAGAATAACCAAGCATCATTAAAGTACCTGCCTTAATAATTTGATTAGAGGTAACTTTTGCAACAAATGGCATTGTCCTGGAAGCTCTTGGATTTGCTTCAAGAATATATAAAGTATCTTCCTTTATTGCAAATTGAATATTTAATAATCCTTTAACTTTTAAAGACTTTGCTAATTTAATACTTTTTTCATTTATCTCTTCAATTACTGAATCTTTAATGCTAAAAGGAGGTAGTACAGCAGTTGAGTCTCCACTATGTACACCAGCCAATTCGAGATGTTCTAAAATACCAGCTATAAAAACCTCATCACCATCAGAAATTAAATCTACATCAACTTCAACAGTGTTTGTAAGGTATTCATCTACAAGAATTGGTCCGGAATTGAAAGGGTTTCCATCATCATCTGATAAAGCTAAAACTTTAAGATACTTTTGAAGCTCTGTTTCATTTTGCACAACTCTCATCGCTCTACCTCCCAAAACATAACTTGGGCGAAGTAGTACAGGATAACCGATATTTTGCACTGCAATAGTTAATGCATTTTCATCAGTTGCAATTTCTGATTGTGGTTGATTTATTTCTAATGATTTACATAGTTTTTGAAATAAATCTCTATCTTCTGTAGATTCAATTACTTCTAAGCTTGAACCAGCAATCTTATATCCAGCATTTACAATTTTCTTTGCAAGTTTTAATGGTGTTTGACCACCTAGTTGAATAATTACAGAATCTGGTTTTTCTTTATCTAGTACAGCTTTAACTTCATTCCAAGAAAGAGGTTCGAAGTATAATTTAGTTGCCGTATCATAATCAGTTGAGACAGTTTCAGGGTTCGAGTTAATCATTATTGCTTCATAATTATTTTCTTTGAGTGAGTCAACACCATGAACACAGCAATAATCAAATTCAATACCTTGTCCAATTCTGTTAGGACCAGAACCAATTATCACAACTTTCTTATTTCTTGTTGCATAATCATCATTTTCCACACCAGTAGTTGAATAAAGATAAGGTGTTTTTGAATAAAATTCAGCAGAACAAGTGTCGACCAATTTATAGACTCTATTTGTTTCCAGCTCAGCTTTTTGTTCTTTAGAGTCAAGATCATCCTCTGTCCACCCCAACATTTTTAGTATTGATGATGGTGTAGATTGAGGTGTTGCATTAAAACTTTTTTCAATTTCATATAAAAACCATGGATCTACGAAAGAAAGGTTTGATATATGTTCAATTGACCAGTTTCTTCTTATGGCTTCTAAAATTGCAAAAATTCTTCTTGGTCTTGGTGTCTTAATCTCTTCTTCTAAATGAATTTTTGAAAGATTAATAAATCTATTATCGATGTTTCTGATTCCTGTTTTTCCTATTTCTAATGACCGAATTGCTTTTGTTAAGCTTTCTGTAAATGAAGATGCAATGGCCATAACTTCACCTATGCTTTGCATTGAAGTTCCTAAAATATCATCAGTTGATGGAAATTTAGGGAAGTCAAATCTTGGAATTTTAACTACTACATAATCTTGTACAGGTTCAAAGCTAGCAGGTGTTGATAGGGTTATATCATTTTTAAGCTCTGTTAAGTTGTATCCAACAGCCAGTAATGCTGCAAATTTAGCAATGGGAAAACCGGTTGCTTTTGAAGCAAGAGCTGAAGAACGTGAAACTCTTGGGTTCATTTCAATTATTCGCCTATCTCCATTTTTTGGGTTTACAGCAAATTGCACATTACTTCCTCCAGTAGCGATACCAATAGTATCTAAACACAATAAGGCTTCGTTTCGCATCAATTGGTATTCTTTATCTGATAATGTTTGAATAGGAGCTACTGTAATAGAATCTCCAGTGTGAATCCCCATTGGATCAAAGTTTTCTATCCCGCAGACGATAACCCCGTTTCCATCGGAATCTCTCATTACTTCAAGTTCATATTCTTTCCATCCAAAAACAGATTCTTCAATTAAAACTTCTTGGGTTGGAGAAGCGTTAAAAGCCTCCTTAAGTTTTTGAATTAATTCAGTTTTATTTTTAACAATTCCTGTACCGCCACCTCCTAATATAAAAGATGGCCTCAGCATAAGTGGAAATCCAATTTCTGCTGCTGCTTCAAAACCCTCATCTAATGTGTGAACATATCTGGCATTTAACGTTTTTATACCAACTTTTTCCATTGCTTCTTTAAACTTCCATCTATTTTCAGCAATCTCTATTGATTCTGCTGATGCCCCTAGCATCAAAATATTATTTTTATGTAACACTTTTTTTTCATGAAGCTGAATAGCTAAATTTAATGCAGTTTGACCTCCAAGAGTAGGAAGTAAGGCGTCTGGTTTTTCAACTTCAATAATTTTATTTAAGAAATCGAAAGTTAGTGGTTCTATATAGGTTGCATCTGCTAATTCTGGATCAGTCATGATTGTTGCTGGGTTTGAATTGACTAAAATAACCCTATAACCTTCTTTCTTTAGTGCTTTTGCAGCCTGGGAACCTGAATAGTCAAATTCACATGCTTGACCGATTATTATTGGACCAGAACCAATTATCAAAATACTTTTTATATCTTTATTTTTTGGCATAATAATTTTTCATAAGTTCAATAAATGGATCAAAAATTTGTAAACCATCAGAAGTTCCTGGACCAGACTCAGGATGAAATTGTACTGAGTAAGCTAATGAATCCCAAATGCTCAACCCTTCGTTACTTCCATCATTTAAGTTTGTTGCATAAGTTTCGATTTGACCAAATTTTTTATGTTCAATTCGTCCATTAATTTTTTGGACTGCAAACCAATGATTCTGTGATGTAATTAATGCTTTTTTAATTCCTTGTATTTTTACAGGATGGTTAGATCCGTGATGACCAAAATCAAGTTTTTCAACTATTAACCCACAAGCTAATCCTAATATTTGATGTCCTAAACAAATTCCAAATATAGGCAATGTACCTATTAATTCTCTAACTGTACTTATAACTTGTGTAAGTGATCTCGGATCTCCAGGGCCATTTGAAATTAGCAATCCTTTTAAGTTCATATTTTTTATTTCTTGAGCAGTAATTTGAGGCTTTATAAATACAACTTGAAGATTATGATTTTCTAAAACATTAACAATACTTTTTTTAGTACCTAGATCAATTATTCCAACTTTTCCTTCAGTAGTATTGAATTTGTTTTTTAAACTACCGGCTGTTAGGGCAGAATTATCTCCAATTATATTTTTCGCTTTTTTTAATTCATTTATAAGTTCTTCTTTATAATTTTCAGTACCTATAGCAAAAATTTGAGACCCATTACTTCTAATATATTTTGTTATAGCCCTTATATCAAAACCACCACTGTAAGGTATTTCGTATTCATTTAACCAGCTAGTTAAAGATTTTTCATTTCTCCAAGATGATGGATTGCTTGTAAATGAATTGCCTATTGCTGCAGATATTTGAGGAGCACTTGATTCAAAATCTTCCATTGATAAGCCGTAGTTCCCAATGTGAGAGGAAGTAAATGATACAATCTGGTTTATATACGAAGGATCGCTTAAAATTTCAACAAATCCAGACATGGCAGTATTAAAAATTAGTTCACCAGTAGTTGGAAATAAATCATGTTCTGACCAGCCATAAAATTCATTGCCATTTGCGTTGACCAGCAAAGTTTTTTTATACATTAAATAACTCTTTTCTAATCAAAACTTTGGTATTTTCAAATGTAGAATTTTTATATGAAGTTTTTGTAGTAAAGGATGTTTCAGTTTTTAACCAAGATATTTTATTGGTTTTGGCAACTCTATAACCCAGCTGTTTGAGAATTTTTTTAGGGTTAATGTGTAGAAAAGTAATTAATTCATCGAGTGAAAATAAACCAGAAGAAAATAATACTGGGAAAGTAGATTCTAAACCAACAACTCCTCTTGCCGCCTGTTTAAAATTTATATTTTTACTTTCTTTTGGATGTGGGGCATGGTCAGTAGCTATTACATCAACGACCCCATCTTTGAGTCCTTGAACTAGTGCATTTCTATCTGATTCACTTCTTATCGGAGGGTACATTTTATAAGTTCCATCAGTAAAAGTAATATTTTCATTACTGAGCAACAAGTGATGGGGGCTAACCTCTGTAGTGACTGGTAAGCCTAACTTCTTAGCTCTTGAAATCATGTCTAAACTTTTTTTTGTTGAAATATGTTGTGCGTGATATCTAGTTTTATATTTTTCAACAAGTTTCAAATCTCTTTCTAGTATTTTTAGTTCTTCCTCTTCGTAAATTTCAATTAATTCATTATTCAATTTTGGAGGAGCAATATCACCGGGATTAGAGTGGCAATTTAATTCACAATGTTGAAAAATACCACAATCAAGCTTTGCTAATGTTTTAAATGATAAATCTGCAAGTTCATCATTTATTAATGATTTTCCGTCATCAGAGAAAATTCTAATTCCTTTATCTGCAAATTCTTTATAGTTAACAAGTTCATTTCCATTTAAATTTTTTGATAGAGCTGCGACCCTATGTATTTTTAGATTTAATTTCATATCAATTTCTTTTGCAACTGATAAATTTTCAATACTATCAATAATGATTTCAGAGTTTGCCATAGCTAAAATGTCTGAATAACCACCGTACTTTGCTGCTTTTTCAATTTCCCTATATTGAAAATTGTCATTATCCGGATATCTTGTATGGGTATGTAAGTCAATAAACGATGGAGTACTGATCATTGTATTCCTAATGCATAAAGATATGACACAATACGTGTTGGCACGGTAAGCTTTAACTGTTCGTTGTAAATGAATCTGTAGTCTTTAGAAGCATCTTCAGAAATTTCGATACCAATATTTATAGGCATTGGGTGTAATATTACAAAATCTTTTTTTGCATTTTTTAATATTTTTGATGTTAATTGGTACTTTTTAGTGTAGGTTTTGAAATCAAAATCTTGTAAATTATGTATCCGTTCCTTTTGAACACGCAGAAGTTCAATAGAATTGGAATTTTCAAATATTTCATTCCAATCTGAAAACTTATGTAAACCTTTTAAATTTTCAGGCATTAAGTTGTCGCTAGTGAACACACCAACTTTATATCCAAGTTTATTGATCAGTTCTCTTCCGGAATTAAAAACTCTAGAGTGTTTTAAATCACCAATGTATGTTATAGGTATCTCTTTATTTAATAGATTAAATTTTAATAATGTTGCTACGTCTAATAATGCTTGAGTTGGATGTGAAGTGGTACCAAAGCCTGCACTAATAACACTTAGATCATTCAATGACTTATAGTCTTCTATATTATTTTCTTTTGTTCTAATAACTAATACATTTATACCCAATCCTTTATAAGTTTCGATTTCATGCATTAAGCTTTCACCCTTAGACAGCGCAGATATATTATTAGATGTTTCTAAAACTTTTATACCAAGTTTTTGAGCAGCTGCTGAAAAAGACAATCTAGTTCTGGTTGAACTTTCATCAAATTTCAACAGTGCAAATGAATTAATTATATTTAATTGATCTTGATCGATATTTATTATTTGATTTAAAAGTTGTTCTAGTTTTGAATTATAAATATTTTCAAAATCTAGTAGATGATTCATCCTTTAATATCGATTCTATCTATATTATCAATTTCACTTAGAAGAACTGAAACGTATTCATTTTCTTTTGTAGGTATATTTTTTCCAACAAATTTAGGAGTTAGTGGTAATTCTCTATGTCCTCTGTCAACCAAACATAGAAGTGAAATTGATTTAGGTCTGCCAGAATATATAACCGCTTCAATAGATGCACGTAACGTTCTGCCGGTATAGATAACATCATCAACTAAAATTATATTTCTATTATTAGGTGAATAAAAAAGTTTAGTTTTTTGAACTTCATAATCTAAGTCATCTCGAAAAGGATGATAGTTAATTTTTTCAAGATTATGCTCGTATCCAAAACTTTTTAAAAATACAGATATTCTATTAGCTAATATATCACCTCTTCTTGGGATTCCAAGGATTAGTGGATTATCAAGATTGGTCTCAACAATTTCTTTACTTAGTCTATAAAGAATTTTTTCAATATCCATTTTTTTCCTTTTGATGCTCACTGACATCATTTAAAGTCTTTTTTATAATAGCAAATATAAAATAATTTATATTATTTTAACGATTTTCTTTGAAGAAAGGTATGCCGATATTTTTAGGTGCTCCACTATTTCCTTTTTTAAATATAGTAAGAACAATTAAAACAACGATAGTAATTATATAAGGTGCAATTTTTATTAAATAAGGACTAACTTCAAAACCATAAGTCTGTAACCTTGGTCCTAATGCTTCAAGAAATCCAAATAAAAGAGCACCAAAAGCTGTTCTTAGGGGCTTCCAGCCACCAAAAATTACTAAGGCCAATGCTATCCAGCCCCTTCCTGATGTCATACCATCTGACCAATACGGAACGTAGCTGAGTGTAAGATAAACTCCAGACAATCCCGCAAAAGCACCGCCAACACAAGTTGCAACAAATTGAGTTTTACTTATATTCAAACCCATTGAATTAGAAGCTTTCAAATCTTCTCCAACCGCTTCAACTCTTTTGCCAAACAACGTATTGTTGAATATAAATGAAACAATAATTAAAAGTATTATTGCTATATAAAAAACAAAATTTTGGGAAAGGAGTACTTCTAATATTGAATTAGGCTCGCTTGCACCTCTAAAATTATATATTTTTACTTCTAGCTTTTTTCCGACATAAGATTTACCAATCATTGAAGAAAGTGATATTCCTAGAATTGTTAATATTAAACCGGATACAGTTTGATCTTGTTTTAGAATAACAGTTACAAACCCATGAAGTGATGAAAAAATTGAGGCACTTAGAACTCCGATAATTGCAGCCAATAAAATATTTTCAGTATTAATTGCAGTTATAAATCCCATTACTGCACCAATTGAAATCATTCCTTCAACTCCAAGATTTAAAATACCTGCCTTTTCTGTTATTAATTCACCAAGTGCAGCAATAAATAACAAAGTTGCTGCTTGTAAGGTTGCGTTTAGTAATCCTAAAAACTGAATGTCAAACATCTTGAACCTTTTTAACTTCATATGTAAAGAAAAACTGGATTATTAATGCTCCGAAAAGAGTAGATGCTTGAATAATTTCTGCTAAGTAAGAACTCACTCCAATTGTCTGAATTACCGATCCTCCTATTGAAAGTGCTCCAAAAAGTATGCCTACTAAAAAAATTCCTATTGGTCTCATTCCTGTTATTGCTGCAACAATAATTGCAGTGTATCCAAATCCTTGAGAAAGCCCTGTTGAGACACGATGAGTTTGACTTAGAAGCTCAATTGCACCAGCTAATCCAGCAAAACCACCACCAATCAACATTGCTATAAAAGCAACTTGTTTTGATTTAATACCAGCATATAGAGCTGTTAATTCTGAACCACCAGCAATTCTTAATTCATAACCAAAGACTGATTTTTCTTTTAAATAATAAGCTATAAAAGTGAAGAAGATACAAATTAGGAATCCAGAACTTAATTTACTTGTAATGATAGGAAGATAAACTGACTTATCAACATATGCTGCTGCAGGAAAATTTAATGAATTCGGATCTTTCCAAACTCCATTAACTAAGTAAAGAGTTAAACCAATAACTATATAATTAGTTAATAAAGTAGTAATAATTTCATTTACTCCAAATATAGTTTTTGCCAATGCAGGAATTAATATACAAAAAGAACCTCCTATAAATCCCGAAACAAGAAGAACTAAAATAAATACATTAGAATTACCAATTGCAAGATTTATATAAACAAAATTAAGTGCTATAGCACCCATAAATATTTGTCCTTCTGCACCTATATTCCAAAGCTTGACAGAATTAATAATTGAAATTCCTAAACCTGCCAAAATAAGGGGAGTAGCCTTATTTAATGAATTGCTTAGACTGTTTAAGCTACCTACAGAAAGTTTGATCATTAATGAAAACACATCCAATGGGTTTTTTGATTGTAAAAAAAGTATTATTGAACCAATTAAAAAAGCAATAATAAGTCCAAATAAAAAAGAATAAAAAGTTGATAATTCATTTGCTTTTAACTTTTTTGTAAGAATGTATTTATTCATTAATACCTGCCATAGCAAGACCTAATTTTTCAATAGAAAATTCTTCTAATGAAAATTCTTTTATTATAGTACCTTCAAACATGACTATGATTCTGTCGCTTAATTTAAATAATTCATCAAGATCTTCCGAGAATAACATTATTGCAGATCCCTGATTTCTTTGTTCTACTAATAATTTGTGAATTGCTTCAACTGCATTGAAATCTAATCCACGAGTTGGTTGAGAGGCAACTATTACATCCGGGTTTGAAATTAACTCTCTACCCATTAAAAGTTTTTGCATGTTACCTCCAGAAAGTGTAGATATTTCTGCTTTTACGTCTGGAGCTTTAATAGCAAATTGATTAATTAAACTACTAAGATAAGTTTTTAATTTTTTCGAGGACAAGTGTGGGCCATACCTTGCTTTAAAATATTCTTTTATTGCTGAATTATCTAAAACAGAAACTCCTGGAGCTAATCCTACACCAAGTCTATTTTCTGGAATATAAGAGAGCTTTAATTTTTTCCTAGACTTAACACCTTTCTTAGAAACATTAATATTGGAAATATAAATTGAACCTTTGTAATTCTTTATCAGCCCACATATTACATTTGCAAGTTCTACTTGTCCGTTCCCAGAAACTCCTGCAACGCCGAGAATTTCCCCACTTTTTATTTCTAGAGAAATATTATTTAAAATTTCAAAGTTTTGATTTGAATAAAGAGAAAGTTCTTTAACCTCCAACTTTGAACGGCCTTTAATGTTATCTTTTTTAATTTCGCTCCTATTAATTTCACCCATCATAAGTTGAATTAAATCGATATCTTTAGTTGCAGATGTTGTTAAATTTTGAGCAACCATATTGCCATTTTTCAAAATATAGATTTTATCTGTAAATTCTCTAATCTCTTTCAACTTATGAGTTATAAGGACTATTGTTTTTTTTTCTGATTTGGATAATATTTCTAGAGAGAGTTTTAGCTGTTGTGTTTCCTGTGGTGTTAAAACAGCTGTAGGTTCATCCAGTAACATAATTGAACTATTGTTAAATAATAATTTAATAATTTCAACTTTTTGTTTCTCTCCAACTGAAAGTTCGGAAATATATTTTGAAGATTTTAAATTTAATGCAAAAATTTCTGAGTATTTTTGATAGATTTGCTCAAAATTATTTTGAAACTTGTTTGATTTAGATAATATAAGATTGTCTTTAATAGTAAAGTTTTCAATTAATCTGAATTCTTGGTGCACCATACCTATCCCGTAATTAGATGCAATTTCAGGATTAAGTTTTTTAATTAAAGTGTCTCTAATTTGAATAATGCCGCTATCTGGCATGTATATGCCAGATAAAATATTCATCAGAGTCGACTTACCAGCTCCATTTTCTCCGAGTAGCCCATATACTATTCCTTCCTCTAGAGAAAAGTTCACTTTGTTTAAAGCTTGAACATTTCCAAACTTCTTAGAAATATTTTTAACTTGTAAAATATATTTATTCATTTAATGAAATTCATACACTCCAGTTGCCCGGAGTGTATGAAAAATTAAAACTATGGATTTACAGTTCCAATTACGTTGTCAATAAATGAATCTTCAACTATTGGAGGATCAAAAGAACCAGAGATAATCTCATCAGTTCTTTGAGAGATCAAGCTTACTGTTTCTGAAGGAACATCTGAAGATAGTTCATATAACGAAACTAACCCTGTTTCCATTCCTCCCCAATATGCTTCTGGTGTGAATTCTCCATTAATTATTGATTCAATAACTTCAACATAATATGGACCCCAGTTCCAGACAGGTGCTGTTACGAAGGCTCCAGGAGCAGCATCCTTTCCGTAGGCTGTATTATAAGATATCCATTTTGCACCTGCAGCCTCAGCAGCTAAACCTGTTGATGGTGAGTCTTGATGTTGTGCTAAAACATCTGTACCAGTTTCTAAAAGTGCATTTGCAGCTTGGGTTTCTGCTTCTGGTCCAAACCATGTAAAAGTCCATACAACTTCGACGGTTGCATCTGGGTTGACTTCTTTTACACCAGTGGCAAAAGCATTAATACCTCTGATAACTTCTGGAATTGGAAATGCTGCAACATACCCAATTTTGTTAGATTCTGTTAGCGCACCTGCTGCTAAACCTGATAGATATCTTGGTTGATACATTTTTCCAAAATAATTACCAAAGTTTGTATCGTTCTTTAGATAACCTGAGCAATGTAAAAATATTACATCAGGATATTCCTCAGCCATTTCAGCCATAGCATCAAGATAACCAAAAGTAGTACCAACAATAATGTTGTAACCTTGTTCAATGTATGCTTCGGCAACTGTTCTGAATTCTGTAGCATCTTCTGGAACAAGCTCTGTATAAGCTGTTTGAATTCCAGTTTGTTCTACGAGAAATTGTCTACCTACATCATGTGCTTGAGACCATCCACCATCGTCTGCTGGACCTACATACACAAATGCAGCTTTGTAATCATCTACGGATGTGGCTCCACCACATGCCATAGTAAGAATACTGATAATAATTAGGCCTACCGCCCAACTTCTTCGCATCCTTACCTCCTTTTCATAAAATTAATTATAGAAGAGAGTCCAAATACTTAAGTATTTTGAAGCATAAATAATAATTTTTTCAAAGAGAATTACGATTAAAAAAAGTTAGAATTTAACAAATGGAAAAGTTAATTTATACATGGAAAGAGCAAGTTGAAGATACTCTTGAAATTTGCAACAAAATTGAAAAAGATAATTTCACTCCAGATGTTATTGTAGGCGTAAGCAGAGGTGGTTTAATACCTGGGGTAATGATGTCTCATAAATTAGGTATACCATTTAAACCAGTTCATGCTTCCACAAGAGACTTTCCCCACTGGGAAAACTACTTACCTAAAGCCAATGATTCAAAAGTATTAATCGTTGATGATATTTGTGATAGTGGAGAAACTTTTGTGAGATTGTCTTCTTACATTAAAGATAATATTAATCATGAATGTGATGTTAGATTTTCAGCTCTATGGTGGAATAATGAGAGCGAATTTAAGCCACACTATTTTGCCAAAGATATGGCAAAAGATTCAAATAATGTATGGATATTTTTCCCACATGAAAACTGGTGGGAAGATGGTTCAGTCAGCTAGCTTAGAAGCAAACTCTTTAATTGTTTTAAGCATACTAAAAGCACCGTTTCTTCTGGCTGGACTTAATATTATTCCCAATTCAAACTCTTCCATAAGGTCAATTTTTGAACTTACAATATCTTTTGCAGGTTCATCTGAATAAATTGAAGCAATTAAAGTTACTAAACCTTTTGCAATTAGTGCGTCAGAATCACTTTTAAAAAACAATCTGTTGTCCTTTTCTTCAGGAACTAACCATACTTGGCTTTGACATCCACTTACTTTAAACTCATCTCTTCGAAGCTCTATTGGAAAGTCTGTATTAGATTTAGCTTGTTCAATTAAATATTTATATTTTTCTTGTGGATTTGGAAATATAGATAAAATATTTTTATACTTTTGGACTTTTTCTTCAATACTCATATCAGGATAGTAATTTTATACTTTCTTTAATAGCATTTTCCAATACTTCAAAGTCTGATTCATCGTTATAAATATATCCTGTAGCTCTAAAAGTTGCATCTAGATTTAATTTTCTATGAAATGGTTGAACACAATGATGACCGGCACGAACTGCTACACCAAAAGTATCTAACATTAATGAAATATCTGTAGCGTGGATTCCATCTACACTCATTGCAAATGTACAACCTGCTACCTCATGTTGAGAGTGAATAATGTTTATTCTATCAATAGATTCAAGCTTGTTTTTGGCATACTTTCTTAAATTATCTGAATGTTTCTCCACCTCATCCATGCCAATATTCGTAAGATAGTCTACACCAGCACCAAGCCCAATCGCTTCAACATATGGTGGTGTTCCTGCCTCAAATTTATGGGGGACAGGAGCCCATGTTGAATGGTCATAAAAGACTTGTTCAATCATATCTCCTCCACCATAAACAGGATCTAATTTTTCTAGCAATTGCTTCTTACCCCAAACTACTCCAATTCCAGTTGGGCCAAGCATTTTGTGACCAGAAATACATAAAAAATCTATTCCTAATTTCTGGACATCAATTTTTCTATGTGGTACTAATTGAGCACCATCCACAATCATTAAAGCGCTGCTTTTGGATTTAACTATTTTGTTAATTAAATTAATATCGGGTAACATTCCAGAAATGTTTGATTCACCAACAATAGAAACTAATTTAGTGTTGTTATTTATAAGAGATTCAAGATGATCAACATCTAAATTGTAGGAAGCGTCAATTTTTATAAAGTTTAATTTTAAGTCATATTTTTTTGCTGCCATTTGCCAAGGAACCAAGTTTGCATGATGTTCAATTTCAGAGAGAATTATTTCATCTCCAGCTTTTAAATCTTTGCAAAGAGCATTTGCTAGAAAATTAAATCCTTCAGTACAACCTTTGGTGAAAATAATTTCATCACTACTGTTTGCATTTATGAAATTTTTTAACTTATTTCTAACATCTTCATATTTTGTTGTAGTTTCTGCTGACAAGACATATGTACCTCTATGGACATTTGCATTATGAGTTAAATAAACATTCGACATCTCATCAATTACTTGAATTGGTTTTTGTGAAGTTGCTCCAGAATCTAAGTATGTTAGTTTATTTCCATTGATAATTCTATTAAAAATGGGGAAGTCTTTTTTAAGATCTTCAACTTTTTTCATAAATATGATTCATAACCAATTTCCTCAAGTTTAGTTGATAGTTCAACACCACCTGATTCCACTATTTGACCGTCAATAAATACATGGACAAAATCTGGTTTTATATAATCTAGTAACCTTTGGTAATGTGTTACAACCAAATAACTTTTATCTGGAGTTTTTAATTTAGTTACGCCTTCGCCAACAACCTTTAAACCGTCTACATCCAATCCAGAGTCTGTTTCATCCAAAATAGCTAGTTTTGGATTAAGAACAGCTAATTGTAGAATTTCGTTTCGCTTTCTTTCACCTCCAGAAAACCCAGCATTTAAATATCTATCTGCAAAATCTGCTGATAACCCTAACTGCTCCATAGCTTCAGCTACTTTTAATCTAAGTTCTAATGTTGTATATTCAGTTCCTTCAATATTTGTCAAAGCGGTTTTTAGCATATTTACAATTGTTACTCCAGGTATTGACTCTGGGTACTGGAATGCTAGAAACATCCCTAATTTTGCTCTTTTGTCAACAGGTTCATCAATAACTTCTTTTCCCTCAAAAAAAATGTTGCCTTGGGTAACTTCATAAACTGGATTGCCCATAATTATATTTGCCAATGTTGATTTTCCAGAACCATTTGGCCCCATTATTGCGTGCACTTCTCCTGGATTTATTTTTAAGTCTACACCTTTTAAAATTGGCGTACCTTCAACTGATGCATGTAAATTTTTAATTTCTAACATATCTGTATGTTAATTATGTTATAAAACAACCTGAATATCATTAGCTAAATAAAAAATAAAAATTACAATAAAAGAATGCAATTTACTTTAAATGAACTACAAAGTGAGATTAAGGAAAACTCAACAAAATTATTAAAGGAAAATATTGACCTATTGTCTACAATAAAAAAAGTTGATGAAAATTGTCGTATCGATAATAAAATTTGGCAATTAGTTAATGAGCAGGGATGGCTAGCTTTAGATGTTTCCGAAGAAGATGGCGGTCTAGGGTTCACAAAAGCTGAAACCTCAATTCTTTCAGAAGTTTTGGGTTATTACATTCCGATTATTCCATTTTTTAGCTCTGGTATTGTGTTTAAGAATTTGTTGCTCAAATCTAATCAAAATATTAAATCTTCTATCCTTCCACAGATTTTAAGTGGTGAAAAAATCGGCACTTTTGGTGTTTACGAAAGCAGTTCTAATCAAATTAATTTCAACTCAATTACAACAAACTTAGTTTCTAATGATAAGGGCTACGTTTTAAATGGATCAAAAAAATATGTATTATTTGGTGATGTTTCCGACTATGCAGCAATTCTTGCAAAACACAAGGAACAGTTAAAGTTTGTGTTGCTTGATCTAAAAGTTGAAGGAGTTGAGATAAAAGAAACAACATCTTTAGATCAAACTAGACCGATGACAGAAGTTTTAATGAATGATGTTCAAATTGATAATGACCAAGTAATGATTGATCTCGATGATGATGCATCTCAATGGAATAGTCTAAAAAATATAGCTTTAAGTTTTTTAGCAATGGAACAAGTAGGTGGATCTCAAGCTTGTCTCGAAATGTCTACTCAGTATGCAAAAGAAAGAATTCAATTTGGTAGACCTATAGGTTCATTCCAAGCAATTCAGCACATGTGTGCAAATATGCTAGTACAGTTAGAAAGTGCTAAATCAGTGGCTTACAGTGCAGTTAGAGTCGACTCTAGTGATTTATTAGAGATTGAGATGAGTGCTATGTTAGCTAAATCATACTGCTCAGAAGTATTTAATAAAATTGCTGGTGATAATATTCAAGTGCTTGGTGGGATTGGTTTTACATGGGAGCATCCAGCTCACTTGTATTTTAAAAAAGCTAAATCAGATTCACTATTATTAGAATCTCCAAAAGGTGCTAGAGATAAGATATCTGAACTACTTAATTTATAAATATAAATGAATAGATTAGAAAGGTTTGAAAAGTTTAGGTTTGTAGGTTACAAGCACAACATGAAAGTTTATGATTGCGATAATCTTGAACAATATAAAAAAATATCATCACTCCTTTCGGAAATAAAATATATTGAACTTAATTTGATTCAATCATTTTCACCCGATACTTTAGATGAAGCTAAAAACAGAGGATTTAGTTCTCTTTAGATAGCTTCCATTGATTAAAATTTAAATTTGTAATATGTACAACTTTATTAAGTTTTTCGAGATACTTCAAATGAGCCAAAGTTTCTTGGAAAGCAAGTCTAAGGTTAAGTGCATCTAATTTACGAGGAAAAAGTAAATTTACAACCTCCCAACCAGTTAACTGGTTATCTTTTAATATATTTAGAATTTTGTCTGTCCTTCGTTGGTGGTGAGATTTCATTTGTTGAATCCGACTATAGGGATTATCAATTAGGCTTCCATGACCCGGTGCAATCAATTTATGTTCTAAGTTTAGAATTTTATCCAAGGAATTATCATATTTACTTAACATGTCATCGTTCCCATTTAGAGTTGGTATAAATGGAGTAATCTTAGGTAAGATATGATCACCCGAAAAAACTATTTTAGAGCTAGTGTCAAGTAAAGAAATTTCTGTAATATCGTGACCTGGAGTAAAAATTGTAATAACTTCTCTTTTTAATAATTTAATTCTTCCTTCAGTCAGCAATACATCGGGCTTGGTAACCCTACCAGCATATTCAGGAGTTCTGATTTCTTTTAAATCATTTAAAAAATATTCAGGGGCACCTTGATTTTTTGCATACACTAAAAGTTCCTTAAAGCGTAAAGTCCAATCGTTGTAATGTTTCAGGTAGTCTATTGAATTCTCATATAAAGCAAAGGGAATGCCTAATTCTCTAATGGCAGTTGACTGGCCTATATGATCAGAATGCATATGGGTTCCAATTAAGAGTTTTATTTCTTTAAATGAGACACCAATTGAAAATAACTTTTGTTCTAATATTTTTAAAAATTCTATTCCATTGACACCACAATCTATCATTATATAACCATCACTGTCTTCTAATAAGTAAACATTCACATAAGCTGGAGAACTCCATGGAAGTTCAAGCGGAATATGATAAATTCCTGAAGTTAAGTTAAATGATCTCAATTTAAAAAGTTACAATCCAAACACCAAATGCAACGAGAATCATAATAGCGGTTAGAAGTGAAGCTAATAAAAGATGTCTTGTTTGCATAGTTACATTGTAATATGTATTAAGATAATCTTAATTTTGAACTTTGTTTAATCTTTAGTAAATTGATATTAGAAAATAACAATAATCATTTTTCTTGGGAACCCCATATAAAAATGTAGTTATTATCTCGAATAGATAGCGATCCTATCTGGAAAGAGGTAATTTGAAAAAATTAACCATTATCGGCGGTGGGACTGCAGGTTATGCTGCTGCACTTTATGCTAGTAATTATGATTTTGAAACTACACTAATCGAGTCTGATACACTTGGAGGAACTTGTCTAAACAGAGGCTGTATCCCTGCTAAATATTGGTTGCATGTAGCTGAATTAAATCATGAGATAAATACCTCACATGAATATGGAATTAATATAGATGGAAAAACAATTGATTGGTCAAAAACTGCCCAGAAAAAATTTGATACAGTTAACAAATTAGTTGACGGCATAGGTATGCTTCTTAAGTCTAAAAAGGTGAATGTTATTGAAGGTTGGGGTACATTAGTAGACAGTAATACTGTTTCTGTAAAACTTGAAAGTGGAGAAGAGGCAAAGATAGAATCAGATTTCATAATCTTAGCAACAGGATCTAAACCAAAATCTATCCCAAGTTTAAATATTGATAACGAGTTTGTAATAACTTCAGATACTGCTCTTAACTGGGAAGTTCCTCCTAAAAAAGTTTGCATTATTGGAGCTGGTGCTATTGGTTGTGAATTTGCTAGCTTGCTGAATGATTTGGGGTCAGACGTAACAGTTGTTGAGTTGGATACAGAAATTTTACCGGGACTTGATAAACGAACTTCTGGTGAATTAAGGAAGCAACTCTCAAAGCGAGGAGTGGTCTTTAAGCTGAAAACCTCTGTTGACTCAGTAGAAAACAAAAAAGTAAATTTTTCTGATGGAAAATCAGAAGATTTTGACTCTGTATTAGTTGCTGTTGGTCGCATGCCGCTTACTGAAAATATAGGTTGTGAAAAAGTTGGAATCAAACAAATAAATGGTTACGTCGAAGTAAATTTAGAGACTTTACAGACTTCAATTTCAAATATTTATGCCTTAGGTGATATAGTTTATGGAACACCACAGTTAGCTCATGTAGCATTTGCAGAAGCTATTAGTGCGATAACTCACATTGCTACAGGTGAGAATAATCCAATAAATTATAATGCAATTCCTTACGTTGTATATACAAGACCAGAGTTAGCCGAAGTTGGAATAAATTCTGAAAAAGCTAAAGAAAAAGGAATTAAACTTAATCAAGCCCAACATAGTTTTGCTGGAGTTGGTAGAGCAATTATCCAAAATCAGAATCAGGGAATTGTAAAAGTATACGCAGAGGAAGACGGTCCAATTATCGGTGCTAGTGTATGTGGTCCTGCTGCTGGAGAAATGATTCATGAATTAATGTACATGATTGGGTGGGAAGCTTTACCAAAAGAAGCATCTGAATTTATTCATGCACATCCAACTTTAAGTGAAGCAATCGGTGAATCTTTACTAAGCTTAAGTGGTAAGGGGTTACATTAATTATGAAAATTGAAAAAATATCAAGGAAAGGTTATTCTGCAACACTTTCCAAAGAGGCACTTTGGGAAGTGTACAAGTCAATGAAAACCCAGCGTATGTTAGAAGACCGTTTACTAAAGCTTTACAAAGGTGGACAATTAAGTGGTGCTGTCTATCCTGGAATTGGACAAGAGGCATCTATGGCGGGAATCGCCACAGGCATGGGGGAGAATGATGTTTTTGGAGGTACACATAGGGATTTAGGAGTCCAAATTAAACGAGGAGTAACCCTCAAAGAAATTGCTCTTAACTTCTATGGTAAACACGATGGTCCTTCAAAAGGTCGTGACGGAAATAGTCACTTTGGTATTGTTGACAAAGGAACTTTAATGGTTGTCTCACCATTACCTGACTCTGCTCCTGTTGCAGTAGGTTGGGCACTAGCCTCTCAACAAAGTGGATCAGGTGTTGTTGCTGTTGCAAACTGTGGTGAAGGAGCTACTGCAACAGGTACATGGCACGAAAGCATTAATATGGCTGGGGTTTTAAATCTCCCTGTTATATTTACTGTACAAAATAATCAATTTGCATACTCCTCTCCTAACGAAACAGAATTTGGAACACCAAACGTTGCAGATAGAGCAGCAGGATATGGAATACCATCAAAAATTATTGATGGAAACGATATATATGAAGTTATTGATTCCATGCATGAAGCTTGTGAGCATGCAAGAAAAGGAAATGGCCCATCATTAATTGAGCTTGTAACCTTTAGGCATTATGGTCATGCGGGTCATGATCCAGCTGAATATGTAAATGATGAAGTTAGAGAATTTTGGATGAAGAGAGATCCCATTGCTAGATTTGAAGAAGCGCTTATTGAAGAGGGGCTTTTTACAACTGAGCAATTTGTAAGTTTACAGGAAGATTTAGACTCTGAAATTAGAGAAACTCTAGAGTGGGCAAAGTCCCAAAACGATCCAGATCCGAAAAATGAAATCATAGATATTTTTGCACAAAGATTATCTAATAAAATTTTAAATGATGAATCTTCAAAAAAAACTATGAACTTTATTGAGGCAATTACAAATGGTTTAGATGAGCTTATGGAAAACGATGAAGATGTTTTTATGATGGGAGAAGATATCGGTGTTTTTGAAGGTGCATTTAAAGCTACTAAAGGTCTTTTCAATAAATATGGGCCTATCAGAGTAGTAGACACTTCAATTTCAGAAGGAGGATTTACTGGAGCAGCTGTTGGTGCGGCATTGGCTGGTAAAAAACCAATTGTAGAACTTCAATTTTATGATTTTGTATATCCCGCTTTAGATCAAATTACAACTGAAGCAGCAAAGTATCATTGGAAAGCAGGGAAATCTGTGCCAATGGTTGTCAGGGGCCCAACTGGTGCTGGTACAAGGTCTGGACCATTTCACTCTATTAGCCCCGAGTCAGTGTTGGCTCATCATCCGGGAATCAAGGTAGTAGCTCCATCTAATCCCTATGATGCAAAAGGGTTACTTGTAGCAGCAGTTTACGATCCTAACCCTGTTATGTATCTTGAGCATAAAAAATTGTATAGAAAACCAGATTTAAAAATGGAAGTCCCTATTGGTCTTTATGAAGTAGAAATAGGAAAAGGTAGAGTAGTTCAAGAGGGAAAAGATTTTACTATAGTTACATGGTCAGGTATGGTTTCTGTGGCAGAGGAGGCTGCCTCTCTTTTAAGTAACGAAAACATTTCTGTTGAAGTTATCGATATAAGAACAATTGTTCCACTAGATGAAGAGATAATTCTTAAATCTGTCGAGAAAACTTCAAATTTATGTATTTTACAAGAGGATGTACCGTTCTCTTCTATAGCTTCTGAAATTTCCTCTATGGTAGCTGAAAAGGGATTTTGGAACTTAGATAATCCTATATTAAGAATTACACCACCACATACTCATATACCATTTGCACCAATTCTTGAAGATGCGTACCTACCAAGTGTCGAAAATGTAGTTAGAGCAATAAAAGGAATGCAGTAGAAGTATGAGTCAAATCGTAACAATGCCTCAACTTGGTGAAACTGTAACAGAAGGTACAATACTTCGCTGGCTTGTCAAGATAGGCGATGAGGTAAAAGAGGATGATCCAATACTTGAAATTTCAACTGACAAAGTTGATACAGAAGTACCGTCTCCATTTAGTGGTAAGGTAACTTCATTATTAGTTGATGAGGGACAAACAGTGGAGGTTGGAGCTTCTTTATTAGAGCTTGATGGCACCGAAACTTCAGATAAAAATATTCCTGAAGAAAAAATTACTGAAGCTATAGAATCAGAAGTAACTTCAACTAAAGTTGATGAATCGAATTTAACTCCTAAAGCAAATCAAAAAACTACTGATATTCAGCAAATTGAAACTATGCTATCTCCAGTTGTCAGAAGATTGGCTAGAGAAAATAATATTGATTTAAAATTAGTTACTGGAACTGGCCCTGTTGGGAGGATTACTAGAAAAGATATTAAAAATTATATTGAATCAGAATCAAAGCCAAAATCAGTGGACACTTCAAGTATTGAAAAAGTTAGAACTCCTTCTGTAGAAAAGAGTAACGCTCCTCAAGATGGTACTAGTAATGAAATTTCTAGACTCCGTAAGCGTATTGCTGAAAATATGATTATGTCTAAACAAACTTCTGCTCACGTCATGACTTCTGTTGAAGTAGATTATGAAAATGTAGAAATAACGAGAAGAAAAAATAAGGAAGTATTTAAAAATGAGAATGGCTTTTCTCTAACGTACCTTCCATTTATTGCTCTTTCTACAATACATGCGCTCAGAGAGTTCCCGACTATTAATAGTTCTTTTGATTTAGAGAAAGGAATTCATCAATTACATAATGATATAAATTTAGGAATTGCTGTTGATCTCAACCAAAAAGGACTTCTTGTAGGTAATTTAAGAGAAGCAGATTCTTATAACTTAAAAGGAATATCTAGAAAAATTTTTGAGGTATCTAATTTACTAAGAGATGGAAAATATGGACTAGGTGATGTAACGGGTAGTACTTTTACAATTTCGAACAACGGTTCTTTCAATTCATTTATAACATCACCAATTATCAACCAACCCAATGTAGCAATATTGTCTACCGAGTCGGTTAAGAAAAGACCGGTTGTAATTGAATCTGCTGATGGAACTGATTCGATTGCTATTAGGCATACTGGAATCTTAAGTTTGACTTGGGACCATAGAGTTTTTGATGGGTCTGTCGCATTGCTTTTTTTGAACTCTATTAAAAATAAACTTGAAAAAACTGACTGGTCTCAGGAAATCACTTGAGAAATCTGAATATTCGTTGGTTGGGTAAACTTCCTTATTTAGAAGCTTATGATTTACAACAAGGATTTCATAAGTCAGTTTCTAATGTAAATAGTGTTTCTGACTATCTTTTGTTGTTAGAGCATCCACCAGTTATAACTGCCGGAAGGTCTTCTGATAAGAATAATTTATTAGTTACTGATGAAACCCTTTTGCAAAATGGTATTGAGTATTTTTCAACAGATAGAGGTGGAGATATAACTTTTCACGGAGAAGGTCAATTAATTGGATACCCTATAATTAAATTAGAAGATCCTAAAAAAGTCATTCCTTTTGTTCGTGCCCTCGAGGAAGTACTTATAAATACATTAAGAGATTTTAATATTGACTCTTTTACTAAAGAAAATGATACAGGTGTATGGACTTCTTTAGGGAAAATAGCATCAATTGGCATCAAAGTAAGTAAATGGACTACTTATCATGGGTTTTCATTAAATATTTTTAATTCTCTTGATGGTTATCAGTTTATAAATCCATGCGGTA
Source organism: Candidatus Actinomarina sp. (assembly GCA_041234785.1). GTDB lineage: Bacteria > Actinomycetota > Acidimicrobiia > Actinomarinales > Actinomarinaceae > Actinomarina. The sequence continues at coordinate 22,110 of JBEROH010000015.1, forward strand.
GTACAAGTGAAAACATGACATCGCTTCATCATTTTAACGACCAAGTTTCATTTGATGATGTTGCGAATACAATAGCAAAAAACTTTATAAAAGTTTTTAGATACTCAGCGTACGATATTAAATTTTCACAATTTACTCCAAAACAACTCAGATCAGGAAAAGAATTTAATATTGATAAAATGGTTAAAGCTGGTGTTTTTAACCCAAAGAATAATTCTATCCCTATTGTGATTAAGGGTGTTCTCCCAAGTGAGCCAGATAGACCAGAGTGGATGAAGGTAAAAGCAAATTTAGGGAGTGACTATATGTCATTAAAAAATTTATTAAAAGAAAAAAAATTAAATACAGTTTGTGAGGAAGCCTCTTGTCCAAATATTTATGAATGCTGGTCAATGGGCACTGCTACATTTATTATTATGGGCGATATTTGTACTCGTGCTTGTGGTTTTTGCGATGTGAAAACAGGCAAACCTGGCTATTTAGATCTCAACGAGCCATTAAGAGTAGCTGAAAGTGTAAAGGCAATGGGACTATCTCATGCTGTAATTACGTCAGTAAATCGTGATGATTTAGAAGATGGAGGTTCAGAATTTTTTGCTGAAACAATTCGTGAGGTAAAAAGATTAAAAGAAAAATGTGATGTTGAAGTGTTGATACCAGATTTTAAAGGAGACAGAACTGCAATAGATAATATTATCGACGCTCAACCGGAAGTAATAAATCATAATCTTGAGACAGTACCTAGACTACAAAGAGAAATTCGGACGGCGGCTTCTTATGGCAGATCGTTATCTTTACTTTATTATGTGAAACAACAAGGCTTCTTAGGAAAGACTAAAACAGGTTTAATTGTTGGCATGGGCGAGTCAAAGGAGGAAGTAATATCTGTACTAAATGATATTTCTCTTTTAGAAGTTGATATAGTCACAATTGGTCAGTATTTAAGACCTACTGCTAAACATAGACCAATAGATAGATATGCACCAATAGAAGAATTTGAAGAGTATAAGAAAATTGGTGAAAGTTTTGGTATTCCTCATGTAGAATCTGGACCACTAGTTAGGTCTTCGTACCACGCAAAAGATTCTTTCGCATCTGTTTAGTTGATTTATACTTTAAATGATGTTTGATAAAGTAACCAAGTCTGTAAGAGTTCTTTCTGCCGCAGGGGTTGAAAAAGCTAATTCTGGTCATCCAGGTATGCCTTTAGGTATGTCTGATGTTGGAGTAGTTTTATTTAAAAATTTTTTAAAAATTTCCAACTCAAATCCAGATTGGATCAATAGAGACAGATTTGTACTAAGTGCAGGACACGGATCAATGCTTCTGTATAGCTTGCTTCATTTTAATGGATTTAATATTTCTATTGAAGACATTAAAGCATTCAGACAACTTAATTCTAAAACTGCTGGACACCCAGAAGTAGATAATAAGTTAGGAATTGATATCACAACAGGACCCTTGGGGCAAGGTTTTGCAACAGGAGTTGGACTTGCCTTAGCTGAGACTTACTTAGGAGAAACCTTAGGTAAAGACGTGATAGATCACTACACATACGGAATTGTTTCAGACGGAGATCTAATGGAAGGTATCTCATTTGAAGCAGCAGAACTGGCAGGTGTTTGGAAATTAGGAAAATTAATTTATTTATTTGATGACAACAATATTTCCATAGATGGCAATGTAGACAAAGTATCAGTTACAAATCAAAAAGTAAAATTTGAGTCTATTGGATGGCATGTCTTGGAAATTGATGGCCATAAGGAACATGAAATTATTCAAGCTATAAAAACATCCCAATCTATTACAGACAAACCTTCATTAATAATTGCAAAAAGTCTTATTGGGAAGTTTTCACCTAATAAAGAGAACACAAGTGGAGTACATGGGTCACCTTTAGGCGAAAAAGAGATGGAATTATTTCTTGAAAATATTAAATGGGAAGGAGATGTATTTTCTCATGACGAGGATGTTTACAAATATTTTTCTATAAAAAGGGATGAAGATAACAATGCTTTTAAAGTGTGGAGCGAAAATCTAAAACTTAGATTGGAAAATGACAAAGAGTTTAATGATTTGTGGACAGAATTTATTTCAATGAAAGTTGAGGTTGAAAAAGATATTGGAACTGACGATATTGCTACAAGGATGTCTGGTAGTAAGTTATTAAAAAAAATTGGAGTTCAAAATAAATTTATTATTGGTGGTTCCGCAGATTTAGCTGCTTCTACAAAGCAAATGGTTTCAGATAATTTCTACTCACATCTCAACAGGAGTGGTTCGAGTATAGAGTTTGGAATAAGGGAGCATGCTATGGGGGCAATTGTTAATGGTGTGAGTTTACATAGTAATTTATATGGTTACGGCTCTACTTTCTTAGTATTTTCAGATTATATGAGACCTAGTATAAGATTGGCGGCGTTAATGAGATTAAACTCGTCATTTGTTTTTACACATGATTCAATTTATCTTGGTGAAGATGGACCAACCCATCAACCAATAGAACATTTAATGTCTCTAAGACTTATTCCTAACGTAGAAGTGATTCGTCCATCTAATAGTATTGAAGTTGTGTATTCATATAGATATTTATTTTCAAACAATAAAACTCCCAAGGTTCTTTCACTCACAAGACAAAATCTTAAATATTTAAACTTAAATATTGATTACAAAAAATTTCTTGATGGAGCTTATGAAATTAAAGAAGGTACTGATGCAACAATATTTGCTACAGGTTCGGAAGTTGCACTTGCTATTGAAATAAGTGAGTTATTTAAAAATAAATCTATAAAAGTTGTGAGTGCACCAATTTTGAATAAGCTTACTAGTAAAAAAGCCAAAGAACTAAACAGTAATAGATTTACCTTCACGTTAGAGCTTGGTAGGTCAGTAGGTTGGGAGAGTTATATTGGAAATGTAACCAAAAGTTTTAGTATTGAAACTTTTGGTGCTTCAGCTCCGGAAACTGACTTGAAGAATAAATTTAAAATGAATGCAATGGATATAAAAAAAGAAATTGAAGAGTACTTAATTTAGCATCCTGTATAGGCTTTCATTTCAGCCTTAGTTCTTGTTCCAACAGCTCCATCAGGTATTAATCCAACTTTTCTTTGGAATGCTTTTATAGCTTCCCTTGTGTAAGAACCCATTTCACCATCAATTATTCCAGGATTGAATCCGTTATTTGAAAGAAATGTTTGTATATCAGCAACAGTATCTAGCTTAGCGGACGTATTGTCACGACCAATACATACATCTGTACTTCTACAACCAGTATAAGAAAGCATTGCAGATTTAGTTTTATTTCCAACAACACCATCGGCAGTGAGTCCATTTTCTTTTTGGAATGCCTTTATTGCATTTGTAGTTTTAGGACCACTTTGTCCATCGATTGGACCAGGGTTAAACCCATTGTTAGATAAAAATTGTTGAACATCCAAAGTTGAATTGATTACTAAAGCAGAATTATCAGCGGGAACACATTCATCATTTCCTGCATTAGGATTTGACACAGCAGTTGCTGAAGCTTCTTCGACCTCACCACCGCTTGGCGTCCATCCATTTTGAAATGGCGCAGAATTAAATAGTTCAGTGGAAATTAGAGATTTTTCAACTAATTTATTAACAATATATGAAACTTCACCAATTGTAATTTTTCTGCTGGGACAAAATTTATCACTTATTGAACTACATGATGGAATTACATCGTTTGCTGCTAAAGTATTAATTTCATTAGTCCATTTACTTGCACCTTCATCAGAATATTTATCTATTGAACCTGTTAAATTTTGAGTAGAACCTGCTTTAATTGCCCGTACTAATAAACATGCAAATTGATCTCTAGTGACATATTCAATTGGCTGAATTTGAAAAGGGCTACCAAAACAAACTTGCATTCCATAATATGGGAGAGCATTTATAGCTTGCTGGTAAATGCTCTGATCGTCATCACTGTATGCATTTGGTGAATTTAGTGGTAATCCTCCAACTATTGTAATAACAGCAGATGCTTCTTCTCTTGTTAAAGTTTTGGCTTGACATGCACTTGAAGTTTCGCTGCAGTTATTTAAAAGACCTGCTTTGGAAAGTAAATTTAAACCACTTGATGAAGTTGCATATTGAGGAGTTTCACCTGAAGAAGTTACAACACCACCTGATGAATCTGAAGAACTGTTAGCTTGAACTGGAGCAACACTTAAGTTAGAAACATCAGATTGACTTGAAGTTTTAAAATAATGAGATCCAAAACCAAGTTGAGATTTAATATTGCGACCAGATTTTACTTCAGTTTTTGCAGCTCCGTTTTTATAGCCTTTCATTGTTACTTCAAGCGCAGCACCTGATGAAGCTACGGATGATACATATATATCAGTAACTGAATCGAAACACGGATCATCTCCACATAAAATATTTTTTGCTAATTGATAAGCTGAAAAATCATATGACCAAGCTGCTCTAGCATTACCAACACGATTATCAACGGACCATGGATCATCTACAGTTTGGAGATATGGCCATACGGTAGCAGATCCAAAACCAACAGCATTGTCATTAGTTTTGCCACCAGTAGAAGAGGAGTAAAAAGCTTGAATAACAGAACTTTCAGTGTAGTTCCCATTATATGTAATAACTTGTCCAGCTGTATTGTTTACCGCTTGAACCCAATTTGGTCCTGCAATTTCTTTAAGATATCCATAATAGTATTGACTAGACGCTGTTGAACCAATATGACACCCACAATAAGCTTCTCGATCATTAGAGAGACCAACATCTGTTGATGTTCTCTCAGAAGGTATATCTTGCCTCAAGTAGTGATAGACTGCATAACTTCGACCAACAAGAGCTTGTGCTTCGAGAGCTTTTACATTCCAATGTGAGGGCATTTCTGCTAATCCATATAGGTATTTTTCTAAATTAACTGCTAGAGAAACATGATAGCCACTAGAAACATTCTTATCTCTTAATTTTAATACTCCGTGTTTATGCTCTCTTGGACCAACTCTAATTCTCCCACCATCAGACCAGCTAATGCCAATATTACAAGAACCTGCAACTTTTGAAACTAAAGGGTGTCCAGTAAAGTAACATTTTCCATTTGAATAGTTTATATTAACAGTTGCCCCACCACTTATTTTCAAAGGTCCATACTGTGATTCACAAGGACCATTTGAACCTGCTTCTGATCTAATCTTGTTTAATGTTTCATCATCAATTGATCCACTTTGAGAAATTCCAACTGAAGCTTGATAATTTTTTAGAGCATTGGATGAACGTTCTCCAAAAGCTCCATCGATAGGTCCTGGTTCGAAACCTCTAGATGTCAAAAAAAGTTGAACGCCTGCAACTTCGGGAAGGCCTTGTTGGCATATGAAAAGTGTAGGAGGGCTTGATGAGGGCAGTGTAGTCAAACTAATACTAGTAGCATTCCTTGCAAGCCCCACCCAGAGTGCATTGTTTGTTGATGCTATTTCTGGAGAAGATAGGCTCAGATCATTTAACTTTTTTACAGTGGTGTCTTTAAAATAATAATTTACAACTTCAGCCGAAGAACAAGAGCTTGTATTTGAACAAAAGCTAGCACCAAGTTCTGTTAAACCTTTTGCTCCATATTGGCTTAATCCGACACCATGACCCCAGCCACTACCTATAAATGTAAAAGAAATCGAACTGTAACCTCTCATTGCTTGTTTTGTAGCAGGTCCAACGACACCATCAGGTGTTAAACCAACAGTTTTTTGAAAAACTTTAATTGCATTGTCAGTTCTTGCTCCAGGAACTCCATCAATTGGTCCTGGGTTAAATCCGTTACAAGTTAAAAAAGTTTGTATATCTTTTAGATTAGAGAGTGGGGCAACTGCATTATCAACACAAGAAAAGCTAGCTGAGTGATGGAGCACTTGAGCTTCAACATTCTGTTTCTCAATACTTAAAATAAAAATTGAAAAGACAAATAATCCTAAAAATAAATATAAGTATTTTAACCCCTGTTTCATGTGTTTATTTTAAACAGAATTAATATAAACACGTTGTTATTAACGTAAATTCCATTTATTAAAAATATTTACTGCAACAATAAAACAGAAATAACTAACGAACAACATATATGTAATTGGAAAAAGTGTCCCTTTATATTCTTTAAAAATATTTGGGGGTAGTAGTAATATGCTCAAAAATAAAATTACCCCTACTATTTTTGATTTTTTATAAGCATCGATTACAAGTAAAAACAGTAGAAAATACAATACAAAAGAAATAAAAAAATTTGTTTTTGATAAGTTCTCTAAATCAAAATTATTAAATATAGACAAACAAAATAAAAATACTGTAGTGATTAATACGGATAATTTTAAGTTATTTTTTACTATTGACTTAATCATCTATATTATTGTAAGTGACATATGGAATTGAGAGAATTTACATATATATTTTTAATACTTTGTATACCTTTTTTTCAATATATAGTTCACTCTACTTATCCAAAAAAAGGTTTTAGCTTCCTATTTATTATTCTTATCTCAACGTCAATTTTTCTTTCGACATCTTTTTTTTCAATAGTAGGTATTTTTTTTCTACTTGCATATCTCTATTTTCAAAATACAAATTACAAACAATATTTAATTTTTTTTAGCTTTACTTTTTTCTTATATGAATTAACAACCTTTGATAATTTTTTTTGGATTGAAATTATTCCTGCTCTTTTACCCTCAGCTGTTTTTTCATTAATGATGATCGGTCATTGGTTTTTAGTAGATCCTACAATAAAAAGAAATGGAATGAAAAATATAGCTCTATTTTCAACCTTTTTAGCTTTTTTACTTTGCTTGTTGGTGATGGTAAATTTTTATGAAACAAACGAAAGTTTTTTTAATTTTGGGATTAGTAGTTCTCTTAAATTAGTCATCACTTTACTTTACGCATCAGCTTCATTGCTATCTTTTGGTTCATATAAATCTTTGAATGAAAAGTCATATACTGGTGTTATGGCAAGTACAGGCTTGAGCTACCTCTCATTAATCGTTTCCCTAAGTGCAACAGGAACACTAATACTTTCTAGTTAAGACTATTCTTTAATTATGAAAATTTATACAAAACAAGGTGATAAAGGTGATACAAAGTTACTTTACGGTGATTCGGTTCCCAAAGACAGTATTGCACCTGAAGCTTATGGTTCTGTCGATGAACTTGTTGCAGCCCTGGGATTGGTTCGGTTCGAAAAAGATTTACCTATTGCAACTAAAGAGCTAGTTTTGAAAATCCAAAGAGAACTTTTTGTTGTTGGAGCTGAACTTGCTACATCCAAAAAAAACAGAACAAAACTAAAAGCAAATCAAACACTTGTCGTTGAAAATATGATAAAAAATTTAGAAAAAGATATAGATTATTTAACTGAAAAAAATGGAATTCCTGAATTTTTCGTTGTTCCTGGTGAAAACTCTATATCTTCTAAGTTTGATTGGTGCCGAGTAGTTTCTAGAAGAGCAGAACGTAAATGCGTAACATGGAAAAACATAAATAAAATTGATGATACTCTTGTGATAGTCTATTTAAATCGCCTATCTGATTTACTCTGGATGCTTGCAAGGGATTTCGAAACTGAATGGACGGCTAGCAAATGAAACTAGATATATTTTTAGTTAAAGAAGTTAATGACAAACTTTTAACTTATTTTGAAAACTTAGAGTTATTTAATGAATTAATTGAATTAAATAAATTTGATGGAAAAGAAAATCAAAAAATATTTATTCCACTTTCACTTAGTAAAAACAAAAATAGATCTCTTCTAGTTGGAACTAATGGGTGTAGTGACAGTTATGATTTTGTAAAACTTGGAGCAGTTGTAGGTGATATGTTAAAAGAAGATTATGAAATTGAAATACATAACCTCGACACAGAAAGTAATCTTTACTCTTTTGAATTTGGAGTTTATATCTCTGAGTATAAGTTTGATCAGTTCCAAAATGATAAAAGTGAAAGACACAGTATCAAAGTTTTAGATAGTATTAATTCACTTGAAATCCAAAATAAAATTAAATCAATTTTTTGGGTTAGAGATATGGTTAATTTTCCAGCTTTAACCAAAACTCCAGAATTTTTTACAGATAAAGTTTTAGATTTAACAAAAAATTTAGAAATAAATGTTCATGTATATGAAGAAGATTGGCTTAAAGAAAATAATTTTTTTGGCTTTTTAGGTGTCGCAAGCGGATCAGAGAGAAGGCCTAAGTTTTTAGTTGGTGAATATAATCAAAATGCAAAAACTCAAATTTCTTTAATAGGGAAAGGTGTTTTATTTGATTCAGGGGGGTTATCTTTAAAGTCTCCTTCTGGTATGGAAACCATGAAAACTGATATGGCTGGAGCAGCAACCGCTTGGGCTGTTATAGTTCTACTCGCAAAACAAGGTGTAGATGTAGGGCTTAAGGTTTATACACCACTTGTAGAAAATATGCCTAGTGGTTCAGCAATACGTCCTGGAGATGTTTTGCACATGAGAAATGGAAAAACAATAGAAGTTGTGAATACTGATGCCGAAGGTAGGTTAATTATGGCTGATGCCCTTGCTTTTGCTAGCGAAAGTAAACCAGATCTAATATGTGATGTTGCAACTTTAACTGGATCAGCTTATGTAGCATTAGGTGTAGATATCGGTGCTGTATTTTCTAATAATAGTGAAATAATGTCTAAGTTTCTGAGTGCAAATGAATTGAGTCACGAAATTTACCATTCTTTACCATTAGAAAAACAATACAAAAAACTTATAAAATCAGATATAGCTGACATGAAAAATAGTGGAGGTAGTTTTGGTGGGGCAATTACTGCAGCGCTATTATTAGAAGAGTTTGTTAACAATATAGATTGGGTTCATTTGGATATTGCTGGCCCAGCAAGATCAAGAGACAATGATCCAGTTCACTCAAAAGGTGGAACGGGTTTTGGAGTTTTAGGACTGTATAATTTTTTTAGCAAGTTAACTTAGGAATTATTTTCTTTGCTTTTAATTATAAGAATTAGAGTATCTCCTGTAGAAACAAGCCCACCCTGGGCTATATTAGTCCCAATAACTTTTCCTTCACACCCTTGTACGTCTGTTGACTCGTAATTTTTCTTTAAAAATAAAATAACATTATTTTCTCTCATAAATGTTTTAATAATATCTTCTGCTTCGTCTCCTGTATAAGTACAAGGAGGGATATTAGGAATATTTGCAGAAAATTTTTTCCCAGAAACTTCTAACTCTAAAATTGTACCTTCAGGTACTTCTTCATCTTTTTCTATACTTTGGGTTAAAACTAAACCAGGTGCTTCCTCAGAATCTATCAATTTAATTGTCGGTAAAAGGTAAGTAGAAAAAGCTATCTCTTCAGCATCAATTATATTTAATCCAATCAATTGAGGAATTGTAACTGTAGGAATTTCATAATATTTTTCAATATCGCTTGGATCAGTTGGCCAATCTACAACAGGTAAATTTTCAACCACTTTTACCATAAATTCTTTCCACATAGGAGCTGGCACTCTACCACCGGAAACATTGTTGATAATTTCTCCATTTATTTCAACATCTGTCAATGGTAATTGTTCTTCAGCAAACCCAATCCAGACTGAAGATGTATATTGTGGTATGAATCCAATGAACCAAGCTTCTCTGAAACCTTGGTGGGTACCTGTTTTACCAGCAATAGGTCTATCATCTAAAACAGCCCTAGTTCCAGTACCAACTTGAGCAGCTACTTCTAACGTTTTCCTTACAGCTGCCGCTGCTCCTGGATCTGGAATAGAGATTCTTTGAGAAACAATATGTTGATATAAAACTTCACCATTTGAATCTTCAATTCTTTCAATTAAATAAGTTGGGGCAAGCACTCCATTAGTTGCAAAAGATGAATACGCAGAAGCAATTTCAATTGGGGTAACAGCTCCAGCGCCTAATGTTAAAGAAATTACTGGCTCTATATAAGAATTTATTCCAATTCTATTTGCGGTATTTGCTAATCTTTCCCCACCTAACTCAGAAGCTAATTGTGCAAACACGGTATTAATGGACCTTCTCGTTGCCTCTTCCAATGAGACCATGCCTGATGTATCGAGTAATTTTATAGACCTGTTGTATTCGCTTTTGTCATTACATGGTTTAAAAATATACTGAGCATCACTTTCGGGATCTATTTGAATTAAATTATTTTGATTATTTATTAATTCAGTATCAGTTATAACTGTTTGGTTGTCAGATATTGAAACTGTATTTGCGTTTTCCTGATATAAAATTGGCTCACCATTTTCATCAAGTTGACCAAGGACTTTACCAATTTCTATCAGCTTATCTTTAACTTCTGGAATTTCTGACAAATTTGGTACGAGTGGAAATTGATCAATAAAGTCTATATTTTTTATTTCCTCAATATGATACCCTACACACTGAAGTTCAATTGCTCTATCTTGAGCGTAAATCTTATTTAAAAATCTATCCGCAGTAATAGATGTTCCATAGTTTCTAACAACCCATTTTGTACTTACACCATCAGGAGCACAAGGATAACCACAGTCAATTTCAACCGGACTGCGCGAATCTCTAAAACTATAAAGTTTTGCTCCAGATTCTAATGCCGCTAAGAGAGTTATAGGTTTAAATGCTGAACCAGGGTTACGCATACCTTGGGTAGCTAAATTATACTGCTCATCTTCAAATGGCAAACCTGATGCCATTACTTCAATTGCACCAGTGTAGTTGTTAATTAGTGTGATTACACCAGTTGGTTTTGGATCATCTGATTCATCATCAATTTCTTTAGAAGGAACCCATTTATTTAATACCTGGTTAGCATGTTGTTGCAATTCAAGATTTAGTGTTATAAATACTTTTAAACCACCACCACCAGTACAGCTTGTATCATCTGAAGGACATCCAAATATTTTCTTTTTTCTTTCTTCGTTAGTATTTCCAAGAACTGCAAACTGTGGATCATTTAAAAGTTGTCTTTTTACCTCTGCTACAACATGCTGTGCCTGTGAAACGATTTCCTTTGGTTCAGAGATTTGTAAAGGAGCAAGTTTTGCTGATCTTGCTTGTATATCAACTATAAAGCCTTCTTTGAGCATGATGTCTAATACATCATTTCTTCTTTCGATAACACGATCTGGATATTTACGAGGATTATAGTAAGCCGGACTTCTGATGATAACAACTAATGTTGCTGCCTCATCTAAAGTGACATCTCTTATATCTTTATTAAAGTATTCATATGCTGCTGACTGGATTCCATAAGCACCAGCACCCCAGTAAATTGAGTTAATATAATATTCTAAGATTTGATCTTTACTATATCTTCTTTCAAGTTCAGCTGCCACTACAGCTTCTGCAACTTTTCTTCTTATGGATACTTCATCACCAACAAAAGCTTGTTTAGCAACTTGTGAGGTTATTGTGGATCCACCCCTAGTAACCCCTCTTAAATTATCAAGTACAGCACTCATTATTGCTATAAAATCTACACCTTGATGAAGATAGTAATTACTATCTTCTGCAGCTAAGAGGGTATTTACAACAAAGGTAGGAATTTCAGACAATGGAATTGGATCACGGTTTAATCCATCATGAAGCTCATCTAAAATTTTATTGTCAGATGTGATGATTGTAGATGGTTCAGATAGTGAAACAAAATTTAATACCATACCTTCTGCTCTGGGCAGAAATTGCTCTTCAAGAGTATTAACTACTCCCATACTTGTTTTAATGGGAAGAAAAATAAAAAAACCTATCCAGCCTGCAAGTAATGCACTCGAAATTAATATTATTAAACCAGCAACATATCTTGTGCCGAACCTAGATTTTATTTCTAAGTTATGTATTTCTGCCATATCAGAATAATAACGTTTATAAGTTCAAACTAATACATTGAAAACTAAATTTGTAGTTTTAAGAGTGTAGTTATTGTACAATTAACACGATGGATTATTCACCGGGTCTTAGAGGAGTTGTAGCAGGTGAAACTGCTATCTCAACCGTTGGTAGAGAAGGTACTTCCTTACGTTACAGAGGTTATGATGCCATTGAGTTAACAAAATCAAAATCTTATGAAGAAGTAGCCTCTTTAATAATTGCCAATGATTTTTCTAGTGAAGAATTTAAATTCAGTTATAAATCTCATTTTAAATCGATTAAAGAAAATGAATTTCTAAACTTTGTGCTAAATAAGATTAAAACCCATCAACATCCAATGGATGTTTTAAAAGTTATTACCTCTCTTGTAGGGGAACCTCTCTCAAGTAGCCAAATAGATGCGACTGCTCAATTAATTGCAGTATCTGGTTATGTTATTTCGTCTTATCACTCTGCTCCTTCTTTTGAAATACATGATAAATATGTTGTTGCAAGTTCACTTTTACCAGATTCTTCTTCTGAAGAAAAAATTGAAGCATTAGATGATATGTTAATTTTATATGCTGAACATGGTTTCAATGCTTCTACTTTTGCAACTCGTGTGACTGCCTCAACAAGATCAGATTTAACGAGTTCAATTCTTTCAGGAATTGGCACTTTAAAAGGTGAATTGCATGGTGGAGCTAATGAAAAAGCTGTTGAAATGATTTGTAACTATAAAGACACTGACGAAGCTTCAAGTGGTGTTTTAGAAATGCTAGAGAAAAAACAAAAGATTATGGGTTTTGGGCATGGAGTTTACAAAATAAAAGATCCAAGAAGTGCTGTTGTGAAAAGTTGGGTAGAAAAGTTAAGTGTTGGTAAAGAATCTAAAAACAGATTTAATATTGCACAAAAAATAGACTCAATTATGACAGAAAAAAAGAACCTCTTTCCAAATGTAGATTTTTATGGGGGTTTAATGTTGTATGAATTAGGCTTTGAGATAAAGTTATTCACTCCAATATTTGTTACTGGCAGAACTGCAGGATGGGCAGCTCACTATTTTGAACAAAGAGAACAAGATGTGTTAATTAGACCAGCTGCTAGATATATTGGCCCTGCCGAAAGATAGCTTCTTGCAAAAAGAAAATATTGATAAAGTACTATCTAATTATCTTTCTACTCAATTTGAAATTGATGAACAATTGTTTTTTTCATCAAAACTTGCAATTCTAGATACAGTTGGTTGTATTTTTGAAGCTTATTCACATGATAATGTAGCTCAGTTTGCAAGAAATGACTTAAACCCAAAGAATTTTAATAATCCATTTCTTGTTCTGGATAAAATTCAATCTCACAATGAACAAACATGGTTTTTAACTGTTTTAACAAGATGGTTTGATTATAACGATACTTTTCTTGCAAAAGAATGGGCTCACCCATCCGATAATTTTGGGGCAATCTATAGCTATTTTTTTGAAAACAAAAATCTTAAATTTGAAGACTTTATTATTTCCTTAATTCAAGCGTATGAAATTCAAGGAAGCTTATCATTAGGAACATCTTTAAATAAGCTTGGATTTGATCATGTTTTTTTTGTCAAAATTGCTGCAGGATCTGTTTTTGCAAACTTGCTACATAAGGGAGACAACAGAAAACTACAAAGAACAGTAAATAATATTTTAGCTGACGGACCAACATTAAGGTCGTATAGGCATTTTCCAAATGTTGGTAGAAGAAAAAGCTGGGCTGCAGCGGATGCATCAAGAAGAGGAATTGAATTGGCAATATTAAGTACGTTTGATGATGAAGTTTATGAAGACATACAAAATGATCCTAATTGGGGATTTGAAAAAGTTTTTATGGCTAACTCAACCCTTGAATTCGGAAAAGAGTTAGATACATGGGTAATGAAAAATGTTTTGTTTAAAGTTTTATACCCTGCTGAATTTCATGGACAGTCTGCCATTGAAGCAGCTATTAGTTTAAGCTCCGAATTTCTTACAAACCAAAACAAGATTGAGTCAATAAATGTATACACCCACGAACCTGCAATTAGGATTATTTCAAATAAAATAACTTTGAAAAATGCATCGGATAGGGACCATAGCTTAGAATATATGGTTGCCGCAGGACTCCTTTTTGGTGATTTAAATTACTCAATGTATGAAGAAGATTTTTATGGCTTTAAAGAAATTGAATGTTTAAGGAGAAAAATATCTGTTAAAGAAAATATTGAATTTACAAAAAATTATTATGATTTTGAAAAAAGAGATATTTCTAATTCAGTGGAACTTGTTTATTCTGACGGTTCGGTATCCAACAAGGTAACTGTAGTAAACCCTCTTGGTCACCCTTCTAGAAGAAATGAAGCTGTTGAACTGTTAAAAGAAAAATTTATTAAAAATTTAAGTACTTTTTTAGATTCAAATACATCAATTAAATTATGGGAAGAAATTATTTCAATAAAATTAGATGCTAGCTTCGCTGATTTCGCTAATATTTTAGAGCAATATGTATGATATTTTTTTACTAGTTGGCGGTGAAGCAACACGTTTGCAACCTCTTTCACTAGGCACTCCTAAAGCCCTTCTAACCATAAAAGATATAAAAATAATAGATTTAATTTTTGATGAATTTTTAAAAATAGGTAAATTTGACTTCCACTTAATTTGTTCAGAAAAACACAAAATCTTATGGGAAGAGTATGTTAGTAAGACAAGTAAAAATATTACCTTACATTTTGAAGCTGAAAAGCTTGATACAGCAGGATATATTGTACAAAACATAGAATTACTTCCTGATAGTTTTTTTTGTATGAATGGAGATTTACTTCTTAATGTAAACCTTGAAGAGTTAATCAATGCTGGCTTAAGTTCAAATAATTCATTGATAGGTTCAATTGAAGTTGTAGACCCCTCTAGATACGGAGTCATAGAAATAGCAGATACTGGTCAAGTTTTAAATTTTATTGAAAAACCAAAAGATTTAAAATTTGGAAATAAAATAAGTCTTGGTTTCTATCATTTATATAAATCAGACATTCTTGAGGTCTCACCTTCACTGGGTATTCCTTGCTCTTTTGAAAGAAATTTATTTCCATTATTAGCAAAAAAAGGACTACTTGATACATTTACAGTTAAAGGGAATATGATTGATGTCGGAACGTTAGAGTCCTATATCGCAGCTCACATTGAAGATGGATCAAAGAATTGGATATCTAATAATAATGTTCATATTGATAGCAACGTATTTATTCAAAATAGCGTAATTTTAGAAAATTGTATAGTAGAAAATAATGTGAGTATTACAAATTCTATTATTTCTCCTAACTCAACTATTAAGAGTGGTAGTAATATTAAACATGAAATAGTGAGGACTTAAGAAATTGAAAATAGTTGTTACAGGTGGTGCAGGTTTTATAGGATCACATTTAGTTGAAAGTTTATTACTCGAATCTCATCAATTATTAGTTTTTGACAATCTATTAACTGGAAAAAAAGAAAATCTGAATTTTGATAACAATAAAAATTTTCAATTAGTAGTTGATGATTTTGGTTCTGAAAGCTCCCTTCAACAAATCAAAGATTTTGATCCAGATATTTGTTACCATCTTGCCGCACAGTCTTCAGTTGTTATTTCAGTAAAAGATCCAGCTTTAGATTTTGAGCATAATATTCTTCAACCAATTAAATTAATTCAAACTTTATTAACTACTAATTGTAAAAAATTAGTTTTTACATCTTCAGGTGGAACTATTTTTGGTGAACCAATAGTTATCCCAACTGGAGAAGATGACTTTGCAGGAGAACCAGAATCTCCTTACGGAGTGGCAAAGAAAAGACTGAATGAACTTATCTCAATAATGACTAAAGAGTCTAGTTTATCTTATTCAATACTTAACCTCTCAAATGTATATGGTCCTAGACAAGATCCAAATGGAGAAGCTGGTGTGGTGTCAATATTTGCAAATAAGTACTTAACAAATCAGCAACCAATTATTTATGGTGATGGCTTTCAGACAAGAGATTATATTTTTGTTAAGGATGTTGTCAGCGCTTTAATTAAATCTTCAACATTTGATGAAAACTTATTCTTAAATATAGGAACTGGAGTAGAAACTTCAGTTAATGAACTAGCTTTAGCAATGAAAGAGGAGTTTTCTTCAAATATTGAACCAATATTTCATGAAGAAAGAGTAGGAGAGCTTAAGCGTAGTGTTTTGAACAACAATAAAGCAAAAAATATTCTTAAATGGAAACCAGAATATGAATTGAAATCTGGCATGAAAGAAGTATTTGCTTGGCTTAAATCCTAAAGAAAAAAATCTTCATTATCATTTCTGATAAGTTCACTAGCATCTTCAGAAGATTGTTCATAGTTATAACCTCTAATAATTGCAATTGGAACATCTATTGATTTTGCCATTACTAATTCACCAGCGCTTGCAAGTTCATCTATAATTGCTACTTCCGTTGCGTGTAGCTCATTGTTAAAACTATCTAAGGTTCCAATGTAACTAGCTATAGGTTTTATACCTGAGGAACCTATAGCAAAATTAACTTGACCTTTTCTCCAAGCTCTGCCAAACGTATCTGAAATAATGACTGAAACTTCAACATTTAATAATTTAATCAAATTATTCCTAATATATTTTGCTGATTTGTTTGGGTCTTCTGGAAGAAGTAAGGCATAATTATTTTCAACATTAGATTTATCAATACCAGCGTTCGCACATATAAATCCATGCTTAGTTTTTGAAATAACCAAGTCACCTCTTTTTCTAATTACATATTTTGTTTGACTTTCTAATAATTCTTCAAATGAGATCTCGTTTAAATTTTTTGCCATGCCTTCACTTTTTGATACTATTTTTTGAGTAAAAATAAACACATCATTTGATAAAACTTCAGTTTTATTTTCGGTTAACGATTTGAAAGTTAATTCAGCAAGATCATCTCCTGGCTTTATTTCTGGAAGTCCCTTAACTGGTATTATTTTTACTTCATTCATAACTAAGAATATTTGTTGCCAATTTTTTTGCGTTGTTTTTATTTTTAAAATAAATATCTTTTTCTATAACATTGTCTGTATTATCTGAATCACCATGTTGCACTATAAAAGTATTTACTATATTTTTATAATAATTTTTTAATCCTTGGATATCAGGAGTATATCCCATATCTTTAAAATTGTTAACAGATGGCCCCTTAACAGCTAAGTTATTGATAAATGGACTAATAGCTAAAACTTTCTTATGTTCTTTTAAAAGATTGTTCAATTTCGGTATAGAGAGTATAGGTCCAATTGATAAAATCGGATTTGAAGGTCCTATGATGACAACGTCTGCATTTGTAATTTTTTTTATCACATTGGATGATAATTTAGCTTTACTACTTCCTTCATAAATTACTTTCTTCAACCTTGGTTTAGCTTCCATATTAACAAAATAGTCTTGAAAATTTAATTTTTGATTTTTGGTTGTAACTAATTTTGTACTTACCTGATCGTCAGACATTGGATAAATGGCACAATTGATTTTGAAGAAGTCTTTTATATTTTTTGTGATATCAGTCAGAGACTTACCTTCGTGAAGCATTTGATTTCTATATAAATTTATTGAAAGATCTTTATCTCCTACAGCAAATTTTATTTTCATAAGTTTAGATAGTTCATAGTTGACTGTAAATTTGTCATTCTTGACACCCCAACCAAATTGACCCTCGATTCCAGCAAGCGCATAAACAACTGAATCTATGTCCGGTGACAATTGAACTCCATGAATAAACTCATCGTCTCCAGTATTGACAATAATAGATAACTCAATTCCAGGTATAGCATTTAAACCTTTGGCGAATTTAGCTCCACCAATTCCACCACTTAAGTAAACTACTTTTTTCATTATTTGTTACCTTCTATTTACAAGCTATCAACTAACATTTTATTAATGATAGACAAAGATATTCTAGATGGTTTGTCTGAACTAGATGAAGCAGATTTAAAGAGAATTAAGTTATTAGTTGATAATAAATTAAATATTCAAAAGGATGCAAAAGTTTCCTATAGAAAAAAAAATATAAAATGTGGAAAAGAATCATGTCAAACTTGTCCACACGGACCTTACTGGTATGCAGAATGGACAGAAAACGGGTCTCGAAAAACCAAATATTTAGGAAAAATTTTAAATGAACTTACTTAAAAAAAATTACTATGACTTATTTTTAAAAGTATTTTTGTATAGTTTATTAATAATTTTTCTTAGAATTGAACTGATCTTTTCTGGTTCTCTTCCTACAGGTGGAGATATGGGTGCACATATTGTACCTACTAGTTATTACTCAAATGAACTTTTTAGAAATTTTAATTTGTCTGGTTGGTCTAACGATTGGTTTGCCGGTTACCCACTTTATTTCTTTTATTTTCCTCTTCCAGCCATTATCGCAAGTATTTTTGATTTGATATTGAGTTTTGCAGTTTCATTTAAACTTATGGTGTTATTTTCTCAACTTTTGTTAGTCTCTTCAATTGAGCATTTATTAAGAAAAAAAAATGAATTTTCAGCACTTGGATTCTTATCAGGTGTTGTATTTCTGTTAACGGAATCTTTTACTATTTATGGAGGAAATTTAGCATCTTCACTTGCTGGACAATATTCTTTTACTTATTCTCTAGCATTTGCAAATTTCTCAATTTATTTTCTTAAAAAACAGAACACTGATTTTTCATTAATTTTAAGTTCAATATTTTTTTCATGGACCCTTTTGTCTCACATCATACCTTTTATTATCTACTCTCCATTTTTTTTGTACTATTTCATAAAGCATAAATCTGAGGTAAGTACAAAATTTGTAAGTTATCTGATTTTTATATTTTTATCATTAAAATTTTTGTTTTCATTGTTTTTCAACTTGGAATTTACAACCAATATGACTTACTCACCTTTTACACAAATTAGTGACTTAATCAAAAATGATATGTTTCCGTTTATTTTTGGAGCAATAATTTTCATTTTAATAAATATAAAAAAGGGGGAAAAAGTTGTTTTTATTTTCAGTCTTTATTTAATATCAACTTCTTTATTTTTATTTTTTTACGTCCCTGAAGGAGCTCTTTGGAATGGGAGATTGATTCCATTTTTTAATTTAGGCCTCATTATTTTATTTTTTCAAAATTTCGAAAATTATATTGAATCAATATTAAAAAATGTATCGAACTATTTAATTCTTCCTGTTACTTTATTTGTCATAAATATTACGTTATTTTTTATGTATTTTGAAAAATGGTATGAATTTTACTCAATTCCAACAATGACTGTAATTCTGATACTTTTTTTAATAACAGTATTTTCTTTTCAAGATTATAAAAATTTATTACTAGTTTCTATATTGACTCTCGTTATTTCAACGGTTAGTTTTTTACCACACTGGATAAATTGGAATTTTACTGGTTATGAATCAAAATCAAGTTGGAATGATATCGAAACTTTATATGAAGAATTACAGCAACTGAGTCCTGGAAGAATTATGTGGGAGCCAAATCCTGATTTAAATAAATACGGTACCCCAATGGTTTTGATGACAATCCCAATGTTTACAGATCACTCAAGTGTTGAAGGGCTATATTTTGATTCAAGCATTACGACCCCGTATCATTTTCTTACAGTCTCTGGCTTAGCAGAAAAACCTTCAAACCCAGTTGGAGGTTTGAGCTACATTAATGGTAATTTTGATAAAGGCGTCAGACTCATGGAAGAACTTGGTGTTGATTACTTTATTGCGTATACAGATAGTATTAAAGAAAAAGCATTAAAATCTGAAAAACTTGAGTTAGCTAGATCAACAGATATTTTTACTGTTTTTTCACTCAAATCTGAAAAAGTAACACTAGTTGACAAGGAATTATATATTTTTAAAAAGGAAAAATTTTTAGATAGGGTGACGTCTTCTGTATTTAAAAAAACTGATAAAGAAAGTTTTTTAGATATTTCATTTGATGCATTTTTAAATGAGTCAAATTTTAAAATTATAGAAAACTATGTTAATGAAAGTGATGAAACCTCAGAACAAAGTAACTTGATTGTTTCAGACTTAAAAATTGATAACAGCAAAATTGCTTTTAAAACAAATCAAGTCAATCAATTGCATTTGATAAAAGTTTCTTATTTCCCAAATTGGAGAATTATTAATGGAGAGGGCCCATATCGAATATCACCTTCTTTTATGGCAGTTATTCCACATGAACAAAATGTTGAAATAGTTTTTGAACATACTCCTTTAGAAAGGTTTGTTACAGTTATTGCATTTACTGCACTATTTTCAGCTATATTTATTTCATATAAAAAAAATATATTTGAAAAGAAAGCAAAAGTTGTTTAAAGAAATAAAATCATTATCAATTTTTACTAGCAATTCTTCATTTGTTCAGCTTTTAAGGACTTATTTAGTTGGGGCATTTAATTTAATTTTTGGATTATTTTTAACTTTTATTTTCCAGTTTTATATTTTAGTTTTTATTAATTTCCCATTGAGAACTTATACGACTAATGTGTTGTCTTTTTTTATAGGAGTCTTTGTTTCTTATTTTATTTCAAGAAAAATTATTTTCAAACTTCGAATTTTCGGTGGTAGCAGTAAAGAGTTCTATAACTTTTTTTTAATTAATTTAATTAATTTATTTGTCCCAAATCTTATTTGGTTTATTATTAATCTTTTTAATGAACGCTATCAACAAGATGAAGTTTGGTTTTTAATTATTACTGTTTTAATTGCTGGTGTAATTCTTCCTATTAAGTATCTTTTTTATAAATTTTTTGTTTTTAAAGACTCTTTATAAAATCTAATTTTTAATTTAATCAAACTTTTTATTGTTCTGGGTACTCTTTTGTAGATAACGGAAACGCTAGGTCTTAATTCATTTATTTTTGCTGGAACTTCTTTAATTTTTCCATTATTTTTTTCTATTCTAAGTAGTAATTCTGTATCGAATATATCTTGAGTAGAAATTACTGAATGAATATGATCATTAAGATATATTTTTTTTACAGCTTTCATTCCATGAGTATCAGATAAATTAGTTCTAAATAATACTTTAAGAATTATTACAAAAAAATTAGTTGCGAGTTTTCTAATAAATCTTCTACCATCATCAGATGTCGCTAATCGTTTAGAAGCTGTAATGGCTGCATATTCATTTTCTAATTCGAGACATTGATTGAGAAAAGATTCAGAGTAGTAGTCGATATCAAATGAAACTACAATTTCATTTTTTGCACTACCAAAGCCTCTTTTTAACGCCATCCCATAATTTGGGATTGATTCTGAAATAACTTTAACTTCATTATGTTCTTCTGAAAAACTTTTTAATATTTTATATGTATTATCAGTAGATCCATTCTCTGAAAAAATAATTTCAAATGATAAGCCAGTACGTTGTGCCATAGCATATATTGCGGCAGCAGATTCTAATACTATTTCTTCTTCATTGTAAACAGGTACTACAACTGAAAAATTTTCAAAATTAAACTTTGATACCATCATGAGTACAATAATTCAGTAATGGAGAAAAATAAACTAGATTTAATTTTTAAATCATATGATATCAGAGGGGTTTTTGGTGAGACCTTAACTCCAATTGAGGCTTTCAAAATAGGTAGTGCATTTGCTGAGTTTGTTGATAGTGAGTCAATAATTGTTGGACATGACGGAAGAATTTCTCGTTTTGATATGTTAAATGCTGTTGCGTCAGGCATACAAGATTATGGCAAAGAAATTATTTATGTTGGAATGGTGCCAACTGACATTGTTTATTCACTATCAGGACTTTTACAAAAACCTGGCATAGTAATTACTGCTTCTCACAATCCTAAAGAATATAATGGTTTAAAATTTTGTAATAGCGGAGCTGTTCCAATCGGTGAGTTCTCTGGATTAAATAAAATTAAAGAAATTGCTCAGACCTTAAATACAGCAACAATAAGAGAATTCAACTCACATGTTACTAATGAGATAGATTTATACTTTGATCATCTTAATAATTTAGTTAATCCTGAAAAAATTTCAAAAAACTTAAAATTTGGTATTGACGGTGGAAATGGAGCAATTGGTTCTGTGTTTGAAAGACTATCAAAGGATTATCAATTTGATTTTCTACCTCTCTATTTAGATGTTGATGGCACATTTCCAAATCATCCCGCAGATCCTTCTAATGAAGAAAATTTACAAGATTTGATTTCACTTGTTTTAAAAAATAATCTTAACTTTGGTGTAGCTTTTGATGGAGATGCTGATAGGGCAGTTTTTGTAGATGATTTAGGTAGAGTTCTTTCCGGAAGCATTATGACAACCATTATTGCAGATTACCTTTCTCGAGCTAACAAAAATCTTAAAGTCGTTCATAATATCAATGTATCGCCACATGCTTTATCTATATTGAAAGACAAAAACATTAATTTATTTAAATGCAAAGTTGGACATTCTAATATTAAAGCTCTTATGAGAGAGGTAGATGCAGATTTTGGAGGAGAACACAGTGCGCACTTTTATTACAAAGACAATTATTTTGCCGATTCTGCAATAGTTACTTTGCTAATGTTTATGTCAATAATTTCTGCTGAAAAATTAAAAGTTAGTGATATTGTTAATAGCTACAACTTCCCTCCTTCATCAGGTGAAATAAATTTTAAAGTCAATGATGTAAGTGAGTCAATTGATAAGATTACAAAAATATTTGAAGGTGAATTTGATTTTTTAGATGGAATCTCATTAAAAACAGCTGATTTTTGGTTTAATGTTAGAGGTTCTAATACTGAACCAAAATTAAGGATTAATATTGAAGCAAAATCTCATGGAAAATTAAAAGAAGTTTTGGATATAATTTCCAGTACAATTTAAGTTAATTATGTTAGAGCACGTAAAAAATCTTGGCAATCAATTATTAGAAACATTAGAAAAATCTAGTAATTTTAAATCAATACAAACTCAAGATGTTCTAATTGTTGGAATGGGTGGTTCAGGAGTTGCTGGCGATGTACTTAAACTTGCTTTTGATTGCTACACTGAAGTCAACGCAACGGTTGTCAAAACTTATAATATACCTCAAAACCTTCTTT
This sequence comes from Candidatus Actinomarina sp., assembly GCA_041234785.1. Taxonomy (GTDB): domain Bacteria; phylum Actinomycetota; class Acidimicrobiia; order Actinomarinales; family Actinomarinaceae; genus Actinomarina. The sequence continues at coordinate 45,077 of JBEROH010000015.1, forward strand.
CAAGAAATCCACATTGTTTATTCTTATCTTATTCTGGTAATACCGAAGAAACCTTAAGTGTGCTTGAGTCAGCAATTAAATTTAATCTTGAGTGGTCAGTAGTCTCGTCTGGGGGTAAGTTGTTAAATCTAGCAAAGGAACATAAAAAATCTTATGTACTGGTACCAAATGGACTTCAACCAAGAGCAGCTTTTGGATACATGGCTAAAGCAGCTTTAAGCTTCTATCCTGACAAGGAAAAACCACATTTTGAAGAAGAATGTTTTGAGGCAGGAACTTATTTGAACTCTCTTCTAAGTCAAGAAGATAGAGACCTTATACTTTATTCTAATTCAATTGCAAAAACTATAAATAAAAAAACATCTGTTATATATGGTGGAACAGATTTAACTTATTTAGTTGCACAACGTTGGAAAACACAAATAAATGAAAATTCAAAATCTAAAGCTTTTGTGGGATTCATGCCAGAAGTGCACCACAATGAAATTCTTTCTTGGGAATCAAACAAAGAAGAATCAAAAAACAATTACCAACTTATCTTTTTAAGAGATGAAAACGAACATCCACAAGTAAAAAAACGGTTTGAATTAACAAAAGAAATTTTGGGGGAAATGGTTGATATAATTGAAATTAAAAATGTTGGTTCATCAAATATAGTTAAATCAATATTTCATTTAACCTTAATAGGTGACTTAGTTAGTGTTTTTATAGCAAATGAACTAAATGTAGATCCATATAACATTGTGTCTATAGAAAAATTAAAATCATTATTGAAAGGGTAGTATGTCAAGTATTAAGGATAAAAGCTTAGCCGACAATGGTGCGTCAGAAATAAATTGGGCGAAAAGACAAATGCAAGTTTTAGAAGAAATTAGAGTTGACTTTGAAAACTCAAAGCCATTAAACGGGTTAAGTATTGGTGCTTGTATGCACGTTACAAAAGAAACTGCAAATTTAATGTTAACTTTGAAAGCTGGAGGAGCAAAGATTGCATTGTGTGCTTCAAATCCTCTTTCAACTAATGATTCAGTTGCTGCGTATTTGGCTGAGAATGATGTTGAAGTTCATGCTATAAGGGGTGTCTCTAATGAAGAATTTTTTAAACACTTAAATTTGGTATTGGATACAAAACCAGATATTACAATGGATGATGGAGCTGATTTAGTAACTTTGTTGCATACTTCACGATCAGATATTCCAATTCTTGGATCTATGGAAGAAACAACAACTGGAGTTATTCGTTTAAAATCTATGGAAAAAAATAATAAGTTGAGATTCCCAGTTGTTGCAGTTAATGATTCAGATACAAAACATTTGTTTGATAATAGATTTGGCACCGGGCAAAGTTCTATGGATGGTGTCGTAAGAGCTACAGACCTTTTAATTGCCGGTCTTAATGTTGTAGTTTTTGGATTTGGAGATTGTGGTAAAGGTGTAGCAGAAAGAGCATACGGTATGGGTGCTAAAGTAACAATTGTAGAGCCTGACTCCGTAAGAGCATTGGAAGCACTGATGCATGGTTACGAAGTAAAAACAAGTTTACATGCAGCAGAAATTGCTGATGTAATTGTTACTGTTACTGGCAATAGACACGTCTTAGATAAAGAGCATTTTAATGTTATGAAAAATGGAGTTGTTTTAGCAAACGCTGGTCATTTTGATGTTGAAATCAATTTAATATCTTTAAAAGAAGGTTCTTCAGAAGTTAAAAGAGTTAGAGAACACGTTGATAGTTATAATTTCAATAATAAAGAGATACTCATTCTTGGAGAAGGTAGATTGGTCAACTTAACTGTTGCAACAGGTCACCCAGCATCAGTGATGGATATGTCTTTTGCAAATCAAGCATTAGCAAGTGAATGGATTAAAGATAATCATAGTGATTTGAAAAATGCAGTATACACACTTCCTAAATCGGTTGATCAAAAAATAGCAGCAACAAAATTAAAACTCATGGGTGGAGAACTTGAAATGTTAACTACCGAGCAAGAAGAATATCTTGATTCATGGGAGTTTGGCACCAGCTAACTTTGAATTTATTTAAAAAGGTATTATCAGTCGGAAGCGGAAAGCTTGTATCAGAGCTCAATCAACTAGTCTTAGAGATAAACAGCCTAGAATCTGAAGTTGAAAAACTTACTGATGAAGAGGTTAAAAGCAAGTTTTTAGCTTTAAAAGATAGTTTAAATAGTGATTCGAAAAACATTGAGGTCCAAGCCTTTGCGTATATTAGAGAAGCAGCAAAAAGAGCTTTAGGTCAGCGACATTATGATGTGCAGTTATTTGGAGGATTAGTTCTACTAAGAAACAAAATTGCTGAAATGAAAACAGGTGAAGGAAAAACTCTAGTCTCTACTCTTCCAATAGCTTTGATGGCACTTTTTGGAAAAGGTGTGCATGTAGTAACAGTTAATGAATATTTGGCAAAGCGTGATGCGGAGTGGATGGCACCAGTTTTCAATTTTTTGGGATTAGATGTTGGCCTAATTTATTCCAATCAAGATTATCAGGAAAAAATTAACGCTTACAAAAAACACATAACCTATGGCACGAATAATGAGTTTGGTTTTGATTATTTACGCGACAATATGGCTGTTTCTAAAGAACAGCTTGTCCAAGGTGAATTATTTTATTGTGTTATTGATGAAGTGGACTCAATATTAGTTGATGAAGCAAGAACACCTTTAATTATTTCAGGAAAAGTTGATGATTCAACAAAATGGTATTCAGAACTTTCAAAAATCGTTAAAAACATGAAAAAAGATATACATTTTGAAATTGATGAAGCAAAGCGACAAGTCCAACCAACTGAAATTGGGGTTGAGTTTGTTGAAGCGAGATTAGGAATTGATAATCTTTATGAAAATACAAAAACAAATTTTGTACATTATCTAACCGCTACTCTTCGGGCTCATACAATTTTTGTAAAAGACGTTGATTACATTATTGAAGATGGACAGATTAAGATAGTTGATGAATTCACGGGCAGAGTCTTAGAAGGTAGAAGATACTCAGATGGACTACACCAAGCAATTGAAGCAAAAGAAAATGTAAGAATTCAAGATGAAAACCAAACCCTAGCATCTATTACGTATCAAAATTACTTTCGAATGTATGAAAAACTTGCTGGAATGACAGGTACTGCAAAAACTGAAGAAGAGGAATTAATTAAAATTTACAACTTAGAAGTAATTGAAATTCCAACTAATTTACCAATTTTGAGAATAGATCAACAAGATGCCGTTTATAAAACAAAGAAGGCAAAACTCGATGCTGTTATCAATGACATACAAGAAAGAAATAAAAAAGGCCAACCGGTGTTACTAGGAACCATATCTGTAGAAGCTTCAGAGGAAATATCAAAAATACTTACCTCTAAAGGAATTAAACATAATGTATTAAATGCTAAAAATCACGAACAAGAAGCTCAAATTATTTCTCAAGCAGGGAGACTCGGTGCAGTTACTGTAGCAACCAATATGGCAGGAAGAGGAGTTGACATCCAGCTCGGTGGCAATCCTGAAGAAATGGCTATCCAGCAGCAAAAATTACAAAATAAAACTGGAGACGAGTTATTTTTTCAGGAGAAATTAAAAGAATTAGAAGTACAAACAAAAAATGAGAAGAAGAATGTTCTAGCATTGGGTGGTCTTTATGTTCTTGGAACAGAAAGACATGACTCAAGAAGAATTGATAACCAATTACGTGGACGATCGGGCAGACAAGGAGATCCTGGTGAGTCTAGATTTTTTATTTCTTTACAGGATGAATTAATGCGTAGATTTCAAGGTGAAAGAATTGAGTCGATAATGAATAAATTAAATTTACCTGATGAAGAGAGAATAGAGCAATCAATGGTTACCAAAAGTATTGAAAGAGCGCAAGCACAAGTTGAATCTCTTAATTTTGAAATTAGAAAGAATGTACTTAAATTTGATCAAGTCTTAAATCAACAACGTGAAGTAATTTATCGATGGAGAAGGCAGTTACTAAGATCAATGAGTATTGAGGAATTAATCACAGGTTGGTTGAACGATGTTATAAAAATTATTTCCGCAAATATTGAAAATTATAAAAGGAATTATGATTCATTGGATGAGTTTAAAGAATTGATTTCTGAAGAGTTAAATGAATTACTAAGTGAACCAAAAAAGAAAGAGTTTTTAGGCAGTTTAATAATTGATGATGAGCTTGATGTTAAAGTTGAGTTGCAAAATTTATTTGAAAAAAACAAACTGCAAGATCAGAATAATTTTTGGAATTTAGCTCGAGCATCCTCCCTTTCATTTATAGATCAAGCCTGGAGAGATCATTTATCCGAAATGGATTATCTAAGGTCTGGTATTGGTTTAAGAGCTATGGGACAGCGTGATCCATTAGTTGAGTATCAAAATGAAGGCTACGACTTATTTGAAGACTTAATTAACAAAGTTAAATTTTCAGTTATAAGAATTTTGTTTAACTTTGACAAAAATTTAATTATTCAAAAAGATAAAAAGCAAGATAATGTTACCGAAAAGCAAAGTATAGATGGTAAAGTTGGAAGAAATGATTCGTGTCCTTGTGGATCCGGTAAGAAGTACAAAAAATGCCATGGTTAAATGATGAATAAAGAATTAAACATAAAAATAGATCAACTCAAAAAAAGGCTAGATTCAGCTAAGGAGTATCTTTGACTTTAAAAATAAAGAAAAATTATTAATAGAGCTTTCTAAAGAAATTAATGATAAAAATTTTTGGAACAACCAAAAGCGAGCACAAATAGTTTCAATTCAAGCTTCAGAAATAGAAAAAACACTAACAAAACTTAAGTTAATTGAACAAGATATATTGGATATTAATGAGTTAATTAATATACCAAATGAAAGTATTTCTGCCGAAAAAGAATATTCAATTGAAATTAATAATATTGAGAACAAGTTGAATGATATTGAAAATGAGGCTTTATATTTTGGTGAATACGATAATTTAAATGCAGTTATAACTATTAATGCTGGCGCTGGTGGTGTTGATGCGCATGATTGGGCTGAAATGCTACTGAGAATGTATACAAGATTTCTTTCTTCCGAAAATATGAATTATCAAATTGAAGAAATATCACAAGGTGAAGAGGCGGGAATTAAATCTGCTTCTATAAGAGTTGAAGCTTACAGGGCGTATGCAACTTTAGAAAGTGAGAGAGGAGTTCATAGGCTTGTAAGGATTAGCCCATTTGACAGCAATAAAAGAAGACATACAAGTTTTGCAGGAGTCGATGTTATTCCTCTCGTTGACCATACTGAAGAAATTGAGATTCAAGATGATGAAATTAGGATCGATGTGTATAGATCTTCAGGCGCGGGAGGGCAACATGTGAATACAACAGATTCCGCTGTTAGAATTACTCATTTATTGTCCGGAATTGTTGTTGCCTGTCAAGCTGAGAGATCACAGTTGCAAAATAAAAATAGAGCTATAGAGCTATTAAAAGCAAAGTTACTTTTAAAGAAAAGAGAAGATGAATTAAAAAAATTAAATGATATAAGAGGTGACCAGTATGAAGCTGGATGGGGTCGACAAATTAGATCTTACGTGTTGCAACCATATCAGCAAGTAAAAGATTCCAGAAGCAATACTGAAGTTGGAAATGTTCAAAATGTTCTTGACGGAGATATTAACATATTTATTAAAGAGTATCTAAAATGGCGTAGACAGGGAATAAATGATTAATTTAAAAAATGTATCTTTGGTATTTCAGGGTGGAAGTGTAGCACTTTCTAATATAACTACTGAAATTCAAGAAGGAGAGTTCGTATACTTAATTGGCCACTCTGGAAGTGGAAAGTCATCTTTTCTAAAACTACTTTATAAAGAATTTGAAGTAACTAAAGGTGAGATAAATGTCGCCGGTATAGATGTTCAAGAATTACCTAAATGGAAAACTCCTTTACTGCGAAGAAAATTAGGAATTGTCACACAAGAACCTCAATTACTTGAGAATAGAAATACTTTTGAAAATATATCTTTTGCTCTTGAAGTAATGGGTAGCCCGCAAGAACAAATTGAAACAAAAACAAATACATTAATAGATTTGGTCGAGCTAAATGAAAATACATTTAAATACCCTAATCAACTATCCGGAGGTGAGCAAACGAGAGTTAGCATTGCTAGAGCATTAGCAAATAATCCATTGATTCTTCTTTGCGATGAACCTACTGGAAATCTGGATCCGGATTTAAGTATTCAAATAGTTTCTTTGCTTGAAAAAATTAATAGAGCTGGAACCACTATTGTGATGGCAACCCATGACTCATCAATCGTCAACAGAAGGAAAAAAAGAGTAATTGAACTTTCAAGTGGAAAAATTGTGAGAGATCAGAATGAAGGCAGTTATGGAGCTGATTCATGATAAGTAAATTTTCTTATGTATTTAAAAATACTATTCTAAACATGCGCAGATCTCCATTATTAGTTTTTGCTACAATAATTGCTGTATTAGTTTCTAGCTTTTTAGTCTTTACAACACTTTCGGCTCGTTCAATTGTCGAAAATAATACAATAAGGTGGCAAAACGGAACTCATGTAGTAGTTTTTTTAGATGACAGAGTTACAACGACTGCTCATAAGCAATTACAAAATTCTTTAGAAGGTTATCCCGAAGTTAGAACGGTTGAGTATTTTACTAAGGGCGAAGCTGAGGAAGAATTTAAAGTTTTATTTAAAGATCAACCTGAACTTTTAGCCCAAGTTGACTATAGTATTTTACCTTCATCTTTGAGGGTAAATCTTAATAATCCATCAGACTATACATTAATTATTGAAAGAATGGAAGGAAACCCAGCTGTCAAAGAAATTAGAACTTCTGGAGAAGCTATAGAAAGGTTATTAAGCCTTACCAACACTCTTGTCGTATCTGCATCTGCATTCGCGTTCTTAATTGGGTTTGCTGCTTTTATCTTGATTATTAACACACTCAGACTTGCTGCATTTTCAAAGAGAAAAGAGATTAAAATAATGAGGTTAGTCGGAGCTTCTTCAACATATATAAGACTCCCCTTTATTTTTGAAGCAATTTTTGAGTCATTAATTGGTACAAGTATTGCAGTGGGTTTGGGATGGGGAGTTATTGAGTATTCAAAAAATTCTATCGTTTCAGAAAGTATTTTTGATATTACAATTTCAGATGATTACTTGATATATCTAACTCTAGTCTTACTGCTTTCTTCAGTAATTTTTGGACTGTTTGCATCATTTGTAGGTATAAGGAAAACTTTAAATGAATAAAGCACTGAGAGCGACATTGGTCTTGCTTCTAATAAGCTCCTTTTTGTTACCTGAAGACTTAAAAGCAATTACAGCTGAAGATCGACTAGTAGAAGTGGAACGTCAACTTCAAGCAATTGCTGAACAAATAAATAAGTATGAAGGTGAAAAATCTGATTTAGAAAAAGCAATTATTGCAAATGATAAAGATCTCAATCAAGTAAATAAAGAGCTATCAGAAGTTCAGTCTAGATTAGCAATCGCAGAAAGAGATTTAGAAAATGCTATAGCAAATTACAATGCTTCATTAAAAGATTTGGCATCAGTTCAACAAACTATTGTTCAAGAGCAGACAAAGCTTGGAAAAATTAAAAATGAGATAACTAATGTTACTGATGAACTTGTAGAAACTCAACAAATGTTAGTCCAAGCTGATGAAGAGCTTCAAAACCAGGCAGTTAGTTTATACGTTAACGGAGTTATGAGTCCCACAACTGCTTTGTTCATTGAACTCGATGAATTGTCAAAATTTTTAGTTGCATTAGGTTATGCTTCCACTGTTGTTGATACAGCGTACGAAATTGTTGAACAACTCAATGCTCTTGAAAATCTTGCGTCGAACCAAACTATCTTTTTAACACAAAGAGAGGAAGAGCGTGAAGAAATTGTAATAAATTTACAGAAAGAAGAAGACAGAAAAAATCAAATTGCAATAAATGCTGAAAATTTTGCAGATGATGTCGAAGACAGAAAAAATGATGTTGAACGGGAAAAGAGACAAGTAGAGGCTAAAAAAGCCCAAGTATTAAAAGCTCGTCAACAAGCACAGAATTTATTATTACAAGCTAACAAAGAACTAGAGAAATTAGACAAAGAACACGCAGACTTAGAAAAGCTTGAAGAAGCCATTCAAGCTGATATTGAGAGGTTGAGTTCATTAGGTGGTGTCGCTCCTAATCAATTAAGTTGGCCTGTGACAACGGGATATGTTTCCAGTGGTTATAAATGGCGAAGACTTGGAGGAACTACTAGTTTTCATGGAGCTATTGATATTGCAGCAAGTAGAGGAACCCCAATTAAAGCAGCTGCTGGAGGGGTTGTAATTTTAGCTAGATATTATGGTCTTGCTGGCAATACAGTTTTTATAGATCATGGTGGAGGTATGACTACACTTTATTTCCATATGGATAGAATTGATGTAAAAGTTGGCCAAACAGTTATTACTGGAGATAGGGTAGGGACAGTTGGCAATACAGGAAGATCTACAGGACCTCACCTACATTTTGAAGTTAGGTTGAGAAACCCAGGTTCATCAGGTTGTTCATTACCTTATCTAGATCCAACCTCTAGAGGTCGAGTCAACCCTTATTGTTTCTTAAGCTAATGAAAGTTTTCGCAGAAAATAGAAAAGCTAAAAACTCCTATATTTTTGAAGAGTTTTTTGAGGCCGGTATTGTTCTTTCGGGACCAGAAACTAAAAGTGTTAGGAATGGCGGTATTTCAATTGTAGATGCCTTTGCAATTATCGAAAATGAAGAAGCATTTTTATTTGAAATGAATATAGAACCATATAAATATTCAAACCAAGTTGATTACAATCCAAAATCTAAAAGAAAATTGCTAATGCATAAAGGAGAAATTAAAAAACTAATTGGTTCAACATCTCAAAAGGGACTGACTCTAGTGGCTACTAAAGTTTATGAAAAGAATGGTTTTATTAAAATTGAACTCGCACTTTCAAAAGGAAAAAAAGATTACGATAAAAGAAAAAAAATTTTAGACAAGCAATTCAAAAAAGAAATTAAAAACTATTAAAAGTTTTTTCTGTACCAACTCTAAAGTCATTAACTCCTTCAAAAAAGCCATCACTTTTTTTATAGATTACTGAGATTGGACCAAATCCTTTTACGTATTTATTCTCATTGTTTATTTTATGACCCAATGAAGTTAGTTTGTCTAACGTTTCTTTTGAAATATTTTCAAATCTTAAATTAGACACCTGATTGCTTTCAAAATTATCAATGACCCATCTTGGTAATTTAATAATATTTTCGAAACTTTTATTTTCTTTAATATAAGGAAGAATTGCTTGTATAAGAAGTTGGGGTTGATGCCTTCCGCCTCTTGTTCCGATAATAAATTCTAGTTTTCCATTTTTGGACCAAATTGTTGGAGAAAGTGTATGTAAAGGTTTTTTTCTAGGTTCAATACAGTTTGGGTGGTCTTCTACCAAGTTAAATCCACACCCTCTGTTGTGAAGAAAAAAACCATGTCTTCCAACTCCAATTCTGCTACCTATTCCATAAAAGTTTGATTGGATAAGTGAGACTCCAAGACCACTACTATCAACAGTGGTCATGTAAGCCGTCCCACCTCCATGAGGATTTGGAAAATTAAATATTCCTGATTTTTTCGAATTGAAGCTTTTTATTTTTTCTTCAATATACGAAAGATCATTACCTACAAAATTATTTATTTTGTTTTTATAATCAAATGTAATATTGTCTCTATCGGCAGCAAAAATTCTATAAGATTCTATTAAAGAATGTAATGTAGTGCTGTCCTCATTGATTAACTCGACTCCTTTAAGTGATGAAAGTGTTAAATATCCTTGTGTTGATGGTGGAGACGTCCATCCGTCATAACCAAAAATGTTTTGGTGAAGCGGTTTTCTCCATTCAGATTGATACTCTGATAAGTCCTGCATAGTAATTGCTCCACCAACTGCATTTGAAATTTCTGATGCTATTTCTCCTTTGTAGAAATAATCTACTCCATTGTCTCTAAGTCGTTCTAAAGTTTTTCCAAGTTGGGGTCGTCTGATGCGTGTACCTGCTTCTATTGGTAAATTGTTTCTATAAAAAGAATATCCAGATGGGTGACCACTTAATTCCTCTCTAAACATATCCAAACTTGAATAAAGTTCATCATTTATTAAAAAACCTTCATGACATAACTCAATTCCTAAATTTAAGATACTTTCAATTTTTAATTTTCCGTATTTACTACTTAATTCATACCAACCTGCAACAGCACCAGGTACTGTAACTGACAGTGGGTGGTTGAGTGGTATAGTTTTAAATTGTTTTAACTTTTTAACATCAGCCAGTGATCCAGCATATCCTGATGCATCTAAGAAATCTGGTTGATTTTTATTGGGATCCCAAATCAAAGCAAATAAATCACCGCCTATCCCACAAGTTTCTGGGGCGACTATACCTTGAATGAGGTTTGTGGCTATTGCTGCATCTACAGCATTACCGCCTAGTTTAAAAATTTCGGAACCAGCAGCAGTAGAAAGATGATGTGGTGAAACTATGACATTATTCATTTCCTCAATTATAAGTCAGTTTTTTAATATTTCTCCATTAGGTTACTTTTATAAACTTAATGAATCTAAAATATTTTAAGTAAAGGAGAATAATGAGAGAAATAAATGCTCAAGAATATGAAGAATTACTAAAATCTGAATCACCTGTTGTAATAGATTTTCATGCTACCTGGTGTGGTCCGTGTAAAGTTTTAAGTCCAATCCTTGAAGAACTCGCTTCTGAAGTTGAAGGTGTTGAATTTGTAAAATTAGACGTTGATCAACATCCAGAAATAGCTGGTGCAAACCAAGTTATGGGTGTGCCTACAGTTGTTATGCTTAAAGGCGGAGAAGTTAAAGAGAGATTCGTTGGCGTACAACCAAAAGAAGTCATAAAAGAAAAAGTTTCCGCATTAATTTAATTTGATTAAATTAATTCTTTTTCTCCAAATAGTTTTACTAACCCTTTTTTTCGGGGCAGGATATTTTATTTATCTTGAAATTGGTGCAATTTCATCTGCCTTAGAGGAAGCTATGGGTGTAATTGGAGAGATTAAGAACCTTTTACCTAAATTAGAAGTTGCTGTTGATACAGTTATTTCACTTGAGGCTGCCTTCCAAAGCTTGGCAGGTATAAGTGACATATTGACCATGTTATTAGATCCACTTCAAGGAAATTCATAAAGTGAAAATAGATATTTATTCAACAGACTGGTGTGGAGATTGTGTACGCTCGAAAGCTTTTTTAAAAAAACATAATATTGCATTTAATGAAATAAATGTTGATTCAAATAACGAAGCAAATGAATATATTAAAACTCTACAAAATTCTCAAAGAAGAATACCAACTATAGTTTTTTCTGACGGTTCCTTTTTAGTAGAACCAACAGACATAGAATTAGAGGAAAAATTAACACAGTTAGGTTTAATCACTTGACAGATGATAGTGACGTTCAAATGAAAATTTTAATTTGTGATACTTTAGACCATGCTGTTGTTGATAAATTAAAAAGTATTGGAAACTGTGTGGATATTTCAAATTCTGAATATAAGTTGGAAGATCTAAATAAAAATATTAGTGATGCAGAAATAGTTGTTATTAGAAGTGAAACGAGCATATCAAAAGACGTCATCGATCTTTCTAATAATCTAAGAGTTATTGCCCGTTGTGGGGTAGGTGTAGATAACGTTGATGTTGATTATGCAAAATCAAAAGGAGTATTTGTTACAAATGCTCCAAGTGCAAATATTATTTCTGTTGTTGAACATACAGTTGCTTTAATTTTTGCAGTTGCTAGAAATTTAATTCCATCTGACCAATCGCTTAAAAAAGGTGATTGGGATAGAAAAAAATTTATAGGAATAGAGTTACACAACAAACAATTAGGTATAGTTGGTTTCGGAAAAGCAGGTAAACTTTTATCCGAAAGAATGAGAAGTTTTGGAATGTCAGTTGTTTTTTATGATCCGTTTATAACTAACTGGGATGGACCTGAAGAGAGTGTTGATTTGGATATACTTTTATCAAAATCAGATGTTATTTCAATTCATGTTATAAAAACTAAAGAAACTGCAAATATGATTACAAAAGATAAATTAGATTTATTAAAAAAGACTGCAATCTTGGTTAACACTTCTAGAGGAGGTGTTTTAGATGAAGATTATTTTGCAAAATTAATTAAAGAGAAACGTATATTCGGTGGTGGTTTAGACGTCTACACTGAAGAACCCCCTTCTTTCAGTAAAGAATATTTAGAAACAAACCTTATCACCACTCCTCATCTTGGAGCCTCTACTAAGGAAGCACAGTACAGAGCAGGTATTGATACTGTTGAAAATATTATTAAAATTTTAAATGGCGATACTTCTAATGCATTATAAAAATTAAAAAAATAGTTGTAAAAAACCTATTTGAATACAATAATTAATATACCGTTTAGTTGTTTAGGCTGGCACCAATAACTTTCGAGCAAAAATTAACTTAATCTTCAAAGTTTTTTATTACACTCTCATAAACCGGCCATCCATATGGAATACATCCAAAAGTTCCTTTACTTTGCTGTAGCATCAATGGTGCAACGGCACCTTCTTTGGGGCAATCTATATGTTCCCATCCCAAAACATGGCCTGTCTCGTGATTAATCAAATATATTCTGTACATTTCCATGTCATTTTGAAAATCAACTGCACCATTTTTCCATCTAAACTCATTAATTACAACTTCAGTTTCATTTCTGCATGAATATATGCCATTTGTTTCAAGAGGGAAGCAAAGTTCATCTGTTTTATCTGGTGAAGCAAAGATATAAACAAAGTCACTGTCTTCTTCATTGGTAATTTGAAAAGGCTTCTCTGTTAGTTTTTGCCATCCTTGTTCATTATTTAAAATTAAAAATAGTAGGTTTTTTAGACATGTTGGGTCTAAATCTAAGGTAGATTCAACTTTTATTGCATAGTTTATTTTTTTGTTATCTCTTAAATTTACATTTTCAGGAAATAACCACTCAGTGGACTCATCATTAATAATATTTGAATCTTTATAGCATCCACTAAGCAGATCAGTTGTTCCAATATTTTTTGAACGTTTGATTGCTTCGTCTGAAAGAAAGATTGTGGTTAAATTTTCTTGTTGATTGCTTTTAGCACTTACAACACTTTTTACTTCATCAAGTTGTTCCATGTAGTAGTTAATGGAGTTATAAATTTGCAATGAGGAAAGAATACTTTCTAATTGGTCACTTGGAATATTCTGGTAGTTGTTTAGAAAATAATCTTTCGTATATTCATAGTGATTTAAGTATTTTTCTTTTTGATTCTCAATTAAGTTAAGTCCATTTTGCCATTGACTTAAACATTCCTCAGTTAATCCATACCAACTGCCAAATTTTTCACACTCGACGTCGATTTGTTCTAAGGTTGTAAGAATAAAAGTTTCAAATGGAATAGAAAGTTGCTTGTATTGTTCAAGATTCTTAAGTACCTCAGTAGTTGATGTTGTGATAATTGGCTCACTAATAATTTCTGGATCGATTTCATTTTCATTAAAGAATTGAAATGCAAAAATACTAAAACCTATTAAAGCAATAAGTAACATAGTAGTTTTTAATATTTGGTTCATATATATATGTTAAAGGTAAGAAAAAAAATATTGATAAAAAAATAAATAACTAATATAAGAAATCATTATGAAACAATGATTAATAAATGAATTAACTTTAAAATATAACTGTATGGAGCTTTCAAAATTGTTAAAAAAAAGTATCGAAGAGAATGCATTCTCTGCAATTTCTACATATTTATCAAATGGTGATATTCAAACCCATTTAATGTGGATAGATTATAGAGATAATTATTTATTAATTAATACGGAACAAAATAGGAAAAAAACAGAAAATATTCGAGCTAATTCGAAAATTTCCTTGGTTGTTTTCCATCCAACATCTATGTACTCAAGTTGGGAAATTAGAGGCGAAGTTGTCAGAATTGTTGAAGACCAATCAGCAAATGAACATATAGATAAACTTTCAAAAAGATACACGGGGAAGCCCTATAGAAGAGATTTAGACGAAAAATGGGATCCAAGTAAAATAAAAAATCGTGAACTTTGGTATATTCAGCCAAATAAGATTATTCCTATGATAAGACCTCAAGCTAAGTTAGGATCTGAATAAAATTTTAAAAAGGGATGTTCATCAAATAGATCAGATTGAGATTTGAGGAATTCTTTTATTATATTTTCTGCATTAAAAGAAATATCACCACCTCTGATTTCTATGTGTCCTGATTTTCTAAAAATATCTTTTGGAATTTTTTTAAGGTAACGTTTAAAATTTTCTTCTGAAATTCGTAAAAATTTAGCTAATGACAATTCGACTTTTATTGATATCGGTAATACATTACAACTAAATACATATAATGAAGAAAACATTGCCCAATCTAAATTGCTTGGACGTCTACCCTTCTCAAAAACTGAAAAATCATATTCTGGAAAGTACAGATAGGGAGAATAAGCCGCACCGGATTTATCTGAAAGAAAACGAAAAATATACCTATCGAGTAACTTAATATCTAAATTATGGAGTCTATTTTCTAGTCCTGTTTTATTAAATTGCAGTTCACTTTCAAGGAATGAAAGTTGTAAATTATTTATTAAAATTTTCCCGTAATAATTTTCAATGGTTGCTTTCAAAAGAATATTTTTTGGAATGAATATTAGTCCATCATTGTCAGATGAATTAAGTTCGACTTCTGCTTTGTCGTTTAAATTAAATTTAGGGTTATTTATTTTCATATTTTATATTCAGTTATATTCCAGTATAATTTTATAGCTAATAAAAGAATATGGGGGTGAACTGGCTTCGACTTTGAAGTGAGTCTCTCAGTAGCGAGTCGAGGGTCCTAGGGCCTCGTTAAAAACGTAGGAAAAAAATATAACTGCCAAACCTAAGTTGGCTTTAGCAGCGTAATGCTGCTCGTCACCTGCCGGGGCTCCCACCTCGGGTAGTAATGGCGTCGCAATGTGGGATGCTGAGTTAGGTTACCGACTAACTTTCAAGATTTAGGTAAAAACTTTCAGGTTATAGGTTCCGATGACTTGCCTGAATGTACTGCATCGGATGCACTCGGAGAAGCTGTTAGGTAGCTTGGAAGGACCGGGGTTCGACTCCCCGCACCTCCACAAATGAATAAATTATTCGACTTTGCAATTATTGGTGGGGGAATTGTTGGATTATCAACTGCTTTACAGTTACAACAGTTGGGTAAAGATGTACTAGTTCTAGAAAAAGAACAACAACCAGGTCTTCATCAGTCAGGTAGGAACTCAGGTGTCATACATTCAGGAATATACTATAAACCAAATTCACTCAAATCTACTTTGTGTGTACGTGGTAGGGAGTTATTGATTGACTTTGCTCTTGCGGAAAAAATTTCCCACAGAATTGAAGGTAAAATTATCGTTGATAATGATTTAGAACGAATTGAAGCTCTTTATCAGAGATCTCTGGAACTACAAATGAGCAATGTAGAGGTAATAACAAAACAAAAAATTTTACAGTATGAACCCTATTGCAAGTTCCATCAAGCTCTTTATGTTCCCCAAGCTGGTGTTATTGACTACAAAGAAGTAACTAAAAAAATTGCTGAAAAATTTATTTCTAAGGGAGGCTCAATAGAGTTCTTTCAAGAAATTAAGGAAATTCAAACTCTCTCATCTTTTAAACAGTTAACTAGTAACAGTAATAAATTTACAGCACAATATTTAATTAATTGTGCTGGGCTTTATTCTGACTCTGTGGCTCAATTGGACAGAGTAAATCCAAAACTAAGAATTATTCCATTCAGAGGAGAATATTTTACGATACAACATAGTAAGCAGTCGATGGTTAATAATATGATCTATCCAATTTCTAATCCAGATTTACCGTTTTTGGGAATTCATTTGACAAAAAATATTTATGGAGAAATTGAAGCAGGACCTAATGCTGTTTTAGCATTTTCTAAAGAAGGGTATAAGTGGGGTAGTGTAAATTTTAGAGAGTTTAGTAAAACTATTTCTTATCCAGGGATGTGGAAATTAGGAAAACAATATTTTTCTACCGGTATATCTGAAATGTATAGATCGTTGAACAAAAATGTGTTTTTAAATGAAATTTTAAAATATATACCTAATATTACCAAAAAAGATTTACACCCAAGACTATCTGGAGTAAGAGCTCAAGCAGTTGGAGTTGATGGAAAATTAATTGATGATTTCGTCTTTGAAGAAGGAGAACAATCTCTACACGTTCTAAATGCTCCAAGTCCAGCCGCTACTGCATCTTTTGCTATAGGTGAATATATAGCAAAAAAAGTTATTTAATTTTCTCTCCTGTCTGAACAGACCAGAGTTTAGAGTATAGACCTTGTTTTTGAAGTAAACTTTCATGATTTCCAATCTCTGCAATTTCACCATCTTCTAACACAAAAATTTTGTCAGCATTTCTAATGGTCGATAGTCTGTGTGCTATTACAATTACTGTTCTGTTATTTTTTAATACATCAAGAGATCTTTGAATTGCAGCTTCTGTTTCATTATCTACAGAAGATGTTGCTTCATCTAAAATTAAAATATCGGGATTTTTTAGAATTGCTCTTGCAATAGAAACACGCTGTCTTTGACCCCCAGAAAGTTTTTGTCCTCGCTCTCCGACAATAGTGTTTTCTTTGTTCGGCAGGTTGTTGATAAAAATATCAGCTTCTGATTGTTTTGCAGCATTCCAAACTTCAGTGTCAGAAGAAGAAAGATTGCCATAAGCAATATTTTCTATTACAGATCCTTCAAATAGAAACACATCCTGACTTACTAGGCCAATTTGTTTTCTGAGAGTAGGTAAATCTATTTTTTTAATTTCGGTATTATCGTAGAGTATTTCACCCTTATTTATTTCGTAAAGCCGTAATAAAATTTTTATTAATGTTGATTTTCCAGAACCAGTACTACCTACAATCGCAGTAGTTTTGCTAGCCTCAATCTCCATACTTATATTTTTTAAGACTTCAAATCCCTCAACATAAGAAAAAGAAACATTATTTAATTGTATGCCTTTTTTTAAACTATTAAATTTTACATCTCCACTTTTGATAGTCTGCTCTTCATCTTTCAAAGCAAATATTCTATTAAATGAAGCCATTGCTCTCTGATAAAGGTCAAATGTATCACCAAGTTCTGTTAATGGCCACAGTAAACGTTGAGTAATAAAAAGTAAGACCGAATACATTGCAACTTTTATTTCTCCTTCAAGTGCTAAAAATCCACCAATTAAAAGTGTTGCTGTAAATCCAAAAAGAATTGCAACTCTAATAATTGGGATAAAAGCTGCGGAAAGTTTAATTGCATGATAATTAGCACTTTTTACTTCTTCTGATGCCGTAGTTATTCTTTCTAGCTCCATTTCTTCTCTGGTAAAACTTTTAACATTTAAAATGCCAGAAATTGAATTTGATAAATTTGAGTTAAGAGTTTCTATAGCTTCTCTTATGCGTTCGTATCTTTTAGAGATTGTTGAGGTAAATTTAAATGAACCAAAAATAATAATTGGAATTGGGATGAACGCAAAAAGAGCAATAGTTGGAGAGATATAAAGAAAAGTACTACCAATAACAAAAACTGTTGTTGCTGTTTGAATTAATTTATTTGCACCTGTGTCCAAAAATCTTTCTAATTGATTTACATCATCGTTGAGGACTGCCATTAACCTACCAGATGATTTGTTTTCAAAATATTTCATATCTAAAGTTAAAACATTTTCAAACGTCTCAGTTCTTAAATTATGTTCAATATCTTGTGATATGCCCCTCCATGTAACAGCTGATAGGTAATCAAAAAGCGATTCAAGGCCCCAGATGATAAATGTCACTATTGCTAGTACAATTAGTTGTTTCTTCCTATCCAAAACTCCTAATGATGCTAAAAAAGATTGATTCCCCTCAACAACTATGTCTATTGCAATACCAATTAACACAGGTGGGGCTAAATCAAAAATTTTATTGAGAATTGAATATACAATTCCTCGTTTAGCTTTGGTTTTGTGTTGTTGTGAATATTTAAATAATCTTTTTAAATTACTCTCAATCATATTGAGAGTCTAGTTATTTATTTATATTATTAATTCCATCCCTGATTTCTTTAAGAAGTTGGATTTCTTTTGATTCTGCAGCAACAATGGTCTCATTCTCATCATCTGAAACAATTTCATCAAAATGATTATATGCTTTGATAACTAAAAACATAACAAAAGCAATAATTGAGTAATTAATTATTTCTCCAAGAAAAGCACCAAAACTGCCCGATCGATACCCAGTTACAGGATCAACGTCTCCAAACAAACCTAAGTTTTCTAAATTAGGCAAGCTTACAATGAGTCCAATAAAAGGTTCAACAATTTTGTTTGTAAAAACATCAACCAAAGATTTAAAAGATGCTCCCATTACAAAAGCTACTCCAAGCTCAACAACATTTCCACGATTTATAAAATCTCTAAATTCTTTAATCAATTTCCCTCCTGTATTTTATATTTTTCTTAAATAAAGGTATTCTAATTAATTATGAAAAAACTTTTACTTTATTTTTTAGTCTTAATATTGGTATCTTGTTCTTCTAGTTCTGAATCATCCTCAGAGCTAGAATTAGATATTACTACTACTACATCAACTACTACTACATCAACCACTACTACAAGTACTATCCCAAAAGAGGTTTATGAAGTAGACGAATATGGCATTGAATTAGTTGAAATGGGACCTGAGATGAAAGAGCAATTT
The DNA here is from genome assembly GCA_041234785.1 of Candidatus Actinomarina sp. Classification (GTDB taxonomy): domain Bacteria; phylum Actinomycetota; class Acidimicrobiia; order Actinomarinales; family Actinomarinaceae; genus Actinomarina. The sequence goes on from JBEROH010000015.1 coordinate 63,930, forward strand.
GATACTTTAATATCATTTGTTGAAAGTAAAACTGGTCTTAAATTTAATGAGTATCCAAAATTTCAACTGTATACAGTAAACGGGTATCAAGAGTATAACGCAGTTTCTTACCTTGATGATTTCGAGGAAGATTATGAAGAAGGTGAGTGGGAGAGAGCAATACTATCTGAAAATATGTGGGGTTTAACTTCTGCAACTCCAGAACAATACAAAAATCTTATTGTTGAATTTCAAAGATGCGCCTCATCTGGATCATACAATCTTCTAGACAAAATATTAAGAGTGCCTGTTAAGCGAAATCAGAAAAAATTAAATTTATGGGAACAAAGTGTTATTGTTCATGAATTGACACACTCTCTTCAAGGTCAAATTATAGATTTATCAGGTTGGTATACAACTATGAAGGACGCTGATGATTTTTCAGATTATCCCGGTAGAAGAGCAATCATGGAAGCGCAAGCGGATTTAGTTCAAGCAAGATGGGAATCAGGACTTGACAATTATGACAGAACTGAAATGAATTCACAACAACCTAATATATCTTGTTCTGTACAGCTACCATCTTATTTTTATATTCCTTTTGACTTGTATTATTCTTTTGGCCCTCAACTGGTTAAAGAAATAAATTCTAAAGGTGGCATGGATGCTATCAATGAAGCTTTAAATTACCTACCCACAGATGAACAGATATATAGTTCTGAAAAATATTTTAGTGGTGAAGTCTATGAAGAAGTTCAGATAAACGATTTAGTTATTAATAACTTTACCCTGGTAGATCAAGGAACAATTGGATCACTTGATATGGTTTATGTACTTCAAGACTTTATAGGTAGACAGGAATCAGTAAAAGCAGCAGTAGGAATTGGGGGAGGTTCTTGGAAAGACTATGCCAATGATTCTGGAAATTTAGTCATGTCTTTAAAAATAAGCGGTGATTCTAATAATGATTTAAATGAGATTTATGAAGCTTATATAAAATGGGCTAACACTCAAAACAGGTTTGATAGCCTTAACGACTATAACGGTGGCAAGTTGTTTTCAGGTCCAACTAACTTCTGGATTAATAATGATGGCAAATATGTACGAATCGTATTAACACAAGATATAAAAATTATAGAAGAAATTGCATCGCAATTAAGAAATTTTTAACCCAATGGGTAATTTTTATATATGCCCAACACCAATAGGAAACTTAGAAGATATTTCATATAGAACTCTTGAAATTTTAAAAAATGTTGATGTTATTTTTTGTGAAGACACAAGAAGGTCTAGAAATCTCTTAAATCACTTTGAAATTTCAACTCCATTAAAATCTTTTTTTTTAGGAAATGAATTTAAAAAAAATTTTGAGATTCATAATTTGCTTAACGAAGGAGTAAATATCGCATTGATTTCAGATGCTGGAACCCCTCTGGTTTCTGATCCTGGTGATGAACTGATCAAATTTCTTATTTCCCACAATCATATAATAATTTCAGTACCAGGCCCTTCCAGTGTGTTAACTGCTTTGACAGTATCGGGATTTAATTTAAAAGAGTTTCAATTTTTAGGTTTTATTCCTAAATCAGGAAAAGAAAAATTAGACTTATTTGTAAAGTTGATGAATGCATCAATGCCATCTGTGTGTTTTACTTCACCTAAACGAGTTAAAAAAGATTTACAATATTTTCTTGAAAATGGATTGAATTCAGATGTAGTTGTTTGTAGAGAATTAACTAAAAAATTTGAAACTATTTATAGAGGAAAAATTGAAAAGGTATTAAAAGAATTACCTGTTGATGTTAAAGGAGAAATTACATTAGTGTTCGGTCCTTCAGAGCAAACAAGTAATTTAAACTTTGATTTGGAAGAGGCTCTTAAAATACTTTTAAAAAGTAATATTTCTAAACGAGATATTGCAAAATCACTATCTTTAGTCTCTGATTATTCAGTTAATGAATTGTATGAAAAAATTAAAGATTTTTAATATTTTCAATGCAAGTTTGACAAAAATATATTTCACCAATTTGTACTGATACTTGATTTGTGTGACACATTACACATAATTTGTTATCTTTGGAAATAATTAATTTATTATTTTCTACATACATTGTGATTGCATCATTGTGTTCTATTCCCAAAGATTTTCTGATAGATTTAGGAATAACTACTCTTCCTAAATTATCAATTTTACTTTTGTTACCTTTACTCATAAATTTATTTAATCCTATTCTTATATAGTAGTGAAAAAAAATCTAACTTTAGAGAAAATAAAATGGGTTGATACACATTGTCATCTTCAATTAATGGGTGGACAGATAAACGAAGATGAATTGCATAACCTTGAATATTTAATCATTCCTGGTGTTAATGTTCAAACTTCCGTACAAGCAAGAGATGTTTCAAATAGTTTAATAAAAAAATCATTCTGGTCCGCTGGCTTACATCCGCATGAGGCAGATAGTTTTTTTGTTGTAAAGCAAGATTTATACAAATTGATGCAAAAGGGTGATCTAATAGGAGAGACCGGTCTCGATTATTATCGTAATCTTTCTTCAAGAGAAAATCAGATTAAGAGTTTAATGTTTCACTTTGAAATCGCAGAAGCTTTAAACAAACCTATCATTCTTCATTGTCGTGATAGTTTCTCAGACTTGTTTTCAATTCTTAATGAAAATCAATTTAAGATTCCGATCATTTTGCACTCATGGACAGGTGGCAATAACTGGACTAAAAAGTTTAGAGAGTTGGGAGTATATTTTTCTATTTCAGGCATAGTTACCTATGCTACAGCACACGACATACAAAGTGCAGTTTCGAAAATTCCATTGGATAAACTTTTGCTTGAGACGGATATTCCATATTTAGCTCCAGAACCTTTTAAAGGCAAAACAAATCATCCTACTTATATAATGTATACAGCAGAAAAACTATCTCAACTCTTAGATATTTCCCTACCAGAGTTGTCTAAGATTACTATTTCCAATACTGATAAAATGTTGTCAGGATTATAAAGTGAGCGAATATTTTTGGATTGAAAAATTATCAAACAAACCTAGCTATAAGTTTGGGCAAAATTTTTTAATTGATACAAATATTTCACGTAAAATAACTAAATTAGTACAAGGTCAATTAGCGGACCCCATATTAGAGGTTGGACCAGGAACCGGTTCATTAACTAATGAATTATTAAAAGATAACTATCGAATAAAAGCAATCGAAATAGATAACAATCTATCTAATCTTTTATTAGAAAGGTTTTCTAGTTTTCCAAATATTGAAGTCATTCATCAAGATGCAATGGAGTTCGATTATGAAACACTTACTGGTCCTTGGTGGATTTTTGTTTCTAATCTCCCGTATAATATCGGAACAAGACTTCTCGTTAAACTAATAACTGAAGTACCTGTGATACATCGCTATGTAGTTATGGTCCAAAAAGAAGTTGGTCAAAGAATTGTTGCTTTGCCCCAAACCAAAGAATATGGAGCCTTGTCAGTATTATTTCATCTATTTACTGATTCAAAAATTCAGTTTGATGTTTCAAAAAACTGTTTTTTTCCACAACCAAAAGTTACCTCTTCTGTTTTAACAATACAAAGAGAAAGATTAATTGATGAAGAGCTTAGGTTTAAAGCTTTTGAGATATCAAAATTAGCTTTTCAGCAAAAAAGAAAGAAAATAAAAACCTCATTAAAGAGTATTCTAAATGATGAGCAATTTGGAGAATTAGGTTTGGATTCAGACAATAGAGCTTCAGATTTAACACCCATTGACTATTTATCAATAGCGGAGCTTGTACGATGAAAATTTTGACTTCAGCAAAGATTAATTTAAACCTCAGAGTCTATCCAGAGACTCATAACAAACTCCATCTTTTACAAACAGACATGATTCCTATAAACATATTTGACGAACTCAATATTGAAGAAGCTCAAAAAGACAGTATTGAATTTGACAATACTGATCTCAATAATATAGATACAACAGTTCATAAATCTTTAAGGTTGATTAGAAAGGTTAATAAAAAATTTGATAAGAAATTTAATATTTTTATTAAAAAAAATATACCGATAGAATCAGGTCTAGGAGGGGGAAGCTCAAATGGTGGTTCTATCCTTAAATTCCTTTGCGAATATTATGATTTAGAGTTTCCTTCAAGTGTATTAATTGCTGAGTCAATTGGTAGTGATGTTCCATTTTTTGTTAATTCATTTCCTGCAAGAGTTAGTGGCTATGGTGAGTTAATTACACCACTGGAATTGAATAAAGAGTTCAGTGTTGTAATTGCAGTACCAAATATCACTATAAGTACTAGCCAAGTATTTAATCAATTTGATTTGCTGGATAACCATACAACAATTTCCGATTACTGGAATGAGATTGAAATATTTAACGATCTATGGGAAGCTTCAAAAACTTTAAAACCTGAGCTAGGAGAGATTAAATCCAAATTAGAAAATACATTTCAAAAAGTTTTTTTTATGTCTGGTAGTGGTTCAGCATTATTTACTTTTCTTGAACCGGAAGAAAGTTTAGAACATATTCATCTAAACAAAATTAACTTACGTTACTTTTCTGTTTCAAAAAAAATTGATTGTAGTTTCTATCAAAATGTTGATTAGAATATATGTTTATAACATTTGGGGGATGGTGTAATTGGCAACACAATGGGTTTTGGTCCCATCGTTGAGGGTTCGAGTCCTTCTCCCCCAGCAAGAAAAACTTAAATGAACGTTTCAGGAATAATTTTAGCTGCTGGTAAGGGGACGAGAATGAACTCTGAATTACCAAAAGTTCTACATACCGTCTTGGGCAAAACACTAATCAGCTATGCGCTTAGCTCTTTGAATGACTTAGATGATGTTTTTGTAGTTGTTGGTCATCAACACGAGTTAGTAAATAAAAATTTGCCAGGACATGTCTCTTCAATCCATCAAAAAGAGCAACTAGGGACGGGACATGCTGTATCTGTAGTAATGCAGTCTTCACTATTTCTGAAATTAAATCCTGAGTATACGTTAGTTATTCCTGGTGATGTTCCTTTCATAAGCTCAGAAGATATTAACTTATTAATTTCAAATGTGAAATCTAAAAATGCTTTAGTTGGCTTTCTCACAGCAACAGTCAGTAATCCTTTTGGGTATGGTCGGGTTGTAAAGGATGACAACACTATAAGTATTGTTGAAGAAAAGGATGCTACTGATGATCAAAAAAATATTAATGAAATTAACTCAGGTATCTATTGTTTTAACACACACTTTTTAATTGAGAATATTTCTAAGTTAAATACAAATAATGCCCAAGGTGAATTTTATTTGACAGACTTAATTGCTGTTGCAAATAATCAAAAACAAGATATCGTTATAGTACAAGTAGATGAACATTCAATTAAAGGAATTAATTCTATGAGTCAACTAAATGAAGTTGAAGATGTAATGCAGAAAAAATTAATCGATGAATTCATGGCTCAAGGTGTTTACTTCCAAGATCCCGCAACTACATATCTAGAAAAAAATGTAAAAATTTCCTCAGGTACAAAAATTTTTGCCAATACTCATTTAACAGGAAAAACTTCAATCGCCGAAAATTGTACTATTGGACCTAATACTCAAATTAATAATTCTGTTGTTGGAAAGAATTCAGTTATTCACAATTCCGTTGTTGATGGTGCAAAAGTTGAAGATCATGGAAACATAGGACCTTTTGCTCACATCAGGCAAGGTTCAGAGCTGGGAGAAGGCGTAAAAGTTGGCGCATTTGCTGAAACTAAAGAATCAAAAATAGGAAAGGGAAGCAAGGTACCTCATTTAGCATATGTTGGAGATGCCGAGCTTGGTGAGAATGTTAATTTCTCGGCTGGTGCCATTACAGTAAATTATGATGGTCAAAATAAACATAAAACAGTTATAAAAGATGGTGCTTTTATCGGTTCCGACGTAATGCTTGTTGCTCCAGTTACAATTGGTGAAGATTCAATGATTGCAGCTGGTTCTGTAATAACTAAGAATGTACCTGCAAAAGCATTAGGAATTGAGAGAAATATTCAAAAAAATGTTGATGGCTATATGGACAGAAAGAAAAAAAATGATTGAACAGCCAGGCAAAAAAAAGATGTTACTGTTTTCAGGATCGTCCAATGTAGAGTTAGCTTTTAAAGTTGCAACTCATCTTGGTACAGAATTAGCATCTGTAGAGAGAAACGAGTTTGCAAGTGGAGAAATTTACCTTAGATTAAGTGAGAGTGTTAGAGGTGCAGATTGTTTTGTAATGCAAAGTCATTCTGGTGATATTAACAAAACGATTATGGAGCAGTTACTCTTGATTGATGCTCTAAAGCGTGCATCTGCAAAAAGAATTACGGCTGTGTTGCCTTTTTATCCTTACTCAAGACAAGATAAAAAAGCGCTACCTAGAGAACCAATTTCAGCTCGTTTAATTGGAGATATGTTTGTTGCTGCTGGAGTGGATAGACTGGTTTCAATTGATTTACATTCCCAACAAATCCAGGGTTTTGTAGACCAACCTTTTGACCATCTCACAGCTATGCCATTATTTGTTGAGTATTTTAAAAATAAGTTTCAAGAACCAATATCGATTATTTCTCCAGATGCTGGTGGTGTAAAAAGAGCAACAACCTTTGCTAAGCATCTTGATGCCTATGTAGGTTTTGTTCATAAAAAAAGAGATCCAAAAATTCATAATGAAGTCAAATCTTTTACAATCATTGGAGAAGTAGAAAACAGACACGCTATTCTTCTCGATGACATTATAGACACAGGAGGCACCATAGCTGCAGCATCAAGAATACTTAAAGAACGAGGAGCAACATCAGTTAATGTAGCCGCAACACATGGAATTTTCTCTGATGGTTCTGTTGAAAAGTTAAAAGAGGCTCCAATTGATAAAATTATTACTACGGATACTTTAATGCATAATGGTAATGCTGATTTAATAGGCAATGTTGAGGTGTTAAGTGTTTCCTCAATAATTGCAAATGCACTAACATCAATATTTACAGACGATTCTGTTTCCGCTCTTTTTATGGGTGAAAACGTTTTATAAAAGAAAGTTTTTAGGAGAAAAAAAATGGCAAGCAAGTTAAAAGCAAAGATTTATATGGTAGGTACAACATCAGGGATTGAAGTTGAAGTGAATGATAAAAATAAATTTCTAGAAGAAATTAAGAAATTAAGTTCAGACAATGATTTTTATCTCCATGCAGATAAAGATGGAGAAGTTGCAATAAATGCATCTTTAATACAGGCTATTGAATTTATTGAAGATAAAGGAAGTAAAAGAGGAGCCGGTTTAGTCTCTAATGATTAACGACTAATCCTGTTTTTCTGTAAGTTCTTCTTATTAATTTTCTTTCTTCATCAGTAGTACCACCCCAGATACCAGAGTCTTGATTTGTTCTGATAGCATACTCTAAGCATTCACTGATAACAGGACATTCAGCACAAATTGCTTTTGCCTGATTTACTTGTTTCATCGCTTTCATTGAAGATCCAATAGGAAAAAATAAGTCTGTGTCAGAATATAGGCAGTCACCCTCTAACATCCAGCTTTCTTGCTCTAAGTCAATATTTAACATTTTTCAATAACTTCTTTACTTTGTGAAATATTTCACAATCTATTGTAGTAATATATTAACTATATAGTTATAAAATGAAAAAAATTTTTGGACACCGAGGTATGCCTAGAGTGTATTTTGAAAACTCATTGAGTGGTTTAAACAGAGCTTTTAGTTTTGCTGATTATGTGGAAACAGATGTTAGGTTGACTAAAGATAAGCAGTTAATACTTTTTCATGATCCACATATTCAAAATTCACTTATTAAAGACTTAACTGTTCTAGAAATTGGTCAGATGCTTACAGGTATCGAGGTGGAAGAAATTATTTTAAATTCTCGTAATCAAATTTTAGGAAATGTAAATTTTGAAATTAAAACTGACTCCCTCGAGCCTCATGAAATTGATATCTTGTGTCAAAAAATGTCATCGATAGTTGATTCCATTGATATAGTTACATCCTTCAATTGGAAAGCAATACAAGATTTTAAAGATATTTTTCCAAGTAGGTATGGAATAATTTTGCACCAAGAAGAGGAACTCTATCAAGCCAAATCAATTTCTATTCATGATGATAAAATATTTTTTATGCTTCACCATGAATTAATTGATAGTCGGAACTTTGATTTACCTTTAGATAGAACTGTCGCGTGGACAGTTAATGATCAAGATGATTTCCAGAGATTTATGGAAATGAATTTATATGGAGTAGTTACAGACATTCCTGATACAATGCAGTTATACAGAAAGTGAGACTATGCCAATAATTGACGATTTAAGTTCTGCTTTAAAAGAAGCTATGAAAGCAAAAGACAAACCTAAATTAGATGCAATTAGACAAGTACAAACAGAGATTGCTAAAAAGAAATCTGAAAAAGGTGAAGAAGCAACAGACGAATTAGTTCTTGGTGTCATTTCTTCTTATGTAAAAAAAATGACAAAAGCTGTTGAGGAGTATAGGTCACTTGGAGATAGAGGAATTGAAATGGCAAATAAGATTCAATTTGAAATAGATTTTCTAAGTAGTTGGCTACCAGAGCAATTAAGTGAAGGGGAAGTTTCAAAAATTATAGATGAAGTTCTTGCTGATTTAGGTGAAGTTGATATGTCTCAACTGGGAAAAATAATTGGAGCTGTAATGTCCAAAGCAGAGGGACTAGATGGGTCTATGGTTAGCAAAATGATAAGAGATAAGCTCTCATAAAATCTTTTAATACTGTTGGTATGTGATACGCTCTGTTAAAAATTGAATAAATAACTTGTTGTTTGAAGTGAAATAGCATTTATCCTTACTAATTATGAAAAATATTGATTATACAGTAGCAGTCTTGGGTGCTGGAAATATTGGCTCAGCGGTGATCAATCGGCTATTGAATCTTGACAATGAGGTTGTAAACATTAACCTTTCTAAAATTCTTGTTTCTGATATTGATAAAAAAAGAGATTTTGATGTTAAATTTTTTACTAATGACTTTGACGACATTCTTAATGATAAAAACATAGATTTAGTAATTGAAGTTCTCGGTGGAATCGACCCAGGTAAAGGTTATATAAAAGCTTTGTTAGAAAATGGAAAATCAGTGATTACAGCTAATAAAGATATTATTGCTGATTGTGGAAGTGAACTGATTAAAACAGCACAAGAAAATAGTGTATGCCTATATTTTGAAGCAGCAGTTGCTGCAGGTATACCAGTATTAAAGCCTTTAATTGAAAGTCTAAGAGGTGAAGAGCTGACTAGAGTTGCAGGAATAATAAATGGAACTAGTAATTATATTTTGACAGCTATGGAAGATGGCAGCACCTATGACGATGCACTACAACATGCTCAAGAATTAGGTTACGCGGAGCCAGACCCTACAAATGATGTTGAAGGTATTGATGCAAAATATAAAGCAATGATCTTATCTCTCTTATGTTTTGGTGTTTCTCCTACATCAGACAAGGTATTTACAAAAGGGATCTCAGAAATTACAAAAGATGATTTCTCATGGGCTAAGAGACTAGGTAAAACAATCAAACTCGTAGCTGTTATTGAGAATGATGGGGGATTTAATGCAAGAGTAACCCCAGTGTTACTCGATATGAAACATCCGTTAGCTTCGATTAGAGGAGCATTAAATGCAGTTGTTGTTGAAGGGGAGAATATCAATCAACTTGTATTCTCGGGACCTGGTGCTGGAGCAGCAAGTACAGCGAGTGCAATTATTGGAGATGTATTAAGCGCTTCTCATTTACTAAATAGTGCGCTAACTAACTGGTACCCCCTTCGTGAAAATCTACATGGTGAGAAAACATTTGAGAAGGTACTCTCCAGTTGGTTTTTAAGATTATCTGTTGCAGATGAACCAGGAGTGCTTGCAGAAATTGCAGGGACACTTGGAGGCAATAGTGTAAGTATTGAATCAGTGATTCAAGAGGGTCGTGAAGATGAAGCAGAGCTTGTCCTTATAACCCATGAAGCACCTGAAAAAGCATTAGAAACCTCCTTAATGCAGCTAACTGCTCTTTCATCGGTATCTAAAATCACATCAACACTTCGTGTCTATAGCTAAGTGGTAATCTATCACTCAACAAGGGGCAGTACAGAGTCGTTATCATTTGATGAAGTAATTTTATCTGGTGTAGCAAAAGACAAAGGCCTCTACATTCCAGATTCAGTCACACTAGAAAACCTCTCACACCTTACACAAGAAGACCTCTCCTATGAGGATTTTGTTAAAACAATTTTTATTGCATTAGATAGTGCTGCAGCAAAATATGTGGACGACCTTCCTCTCTACTCTGGTTTTACGGCATCACCTGAGCCAACACTTAGAGAGTTAAATGAATCTACAGTCGTTATGGAACTCTTTCATGGGCCAACAAAATCATTTAAAGATTACGCCCTACAACCCCTAGGTGCCATTGCCACTAAACGTTTAGAGGAGTTAGGTGAACGTGGACTTGTTATTGTTGCAACCAGTGGAGACACGGGGAGTGCAGCGATCCAAGCTGTAAAAGATTCAGATAATATTGATATTGTTGTTTTACATCCAGCAAATAAAATTAGTGAGTATCAGAGAAAACAAATGACCACAGTTATTCAACCCAATGTACTCAATATTGCCATAAATGGCTCTTATGATGATTGCCAGAGAATCGCAAAAGAGTTACTAGCAACGAATCCATTTCAGCGAAGAATTATCTCTCTTAACTCTATTAACTGGCTTAGAGTCATGGGGCAGGTCTCTTATTATGTCTGGCTAACGAAACAATTTACTACTCCAATCAATGTTGCAATTCCATCAGGAAACTTTGGAAATGCTTACTCAGCATGGTTTGGAAGGTCTCATGGATTACCAATCAATCAAATTTATTGCAGTACAAATGTCAATGATGTTTTAAGAAGATTTATTGACACAGGAGAGTTGCTTCCACAAGAGACTCTACCAAGCGTTGCACCAAGTATGGATATTCAAATCCCATCAAGTTTAGAGAGGCTTATTTTTGATATTTCTCATGATGCCACAGATTTTTATAAAAAATTATCAGAGCAGTCAAAAGCTAAATTATCTAAAAACCAGATACAACAATTGAGAAACGTATTTTCTTCAACAACATATTCTGATGAGGATATTCAAGATGAAATTAAATTACTACATGAAGAATTTGAGTATATTTTTGATCCTCACTCGGTAACATCGATTCGAATGGCATTAAGTAGTGCAAACACGGTACCAACAGTTGCTCTTGCAACTGCTTCACCTGAGAAATTTAGTAATGTTATTGCACCTCTTATTAATGACTACACAGAACGAGATATTGATACAAATGAAGAGTATCTAACAATAAAAAATGACAAATTTTCAGTAAGTGAAGCAATAAAAACCTATTTTACTTAGAAAATATTCTAAATAACTCTTTACTTGGAATTATTTCTAATCTAAACTTAATTTAGAAGTTGTTGTGGTTGTTGTATGTTAAATAAAATCATTAAAGTATTTTCTGGTTTGCGTTTTGCACGTATCGGTAGAGTTCGTCCACTTTTTCAAAAAGTTCTGAATTCTTTCATGGCATTAATGCTTATCTTTTCAATAGCTTTTGTAACCATTGAAACCATTGACCCAGAACCAGCGTTAGCTAGTGGAGCGTTTGCATGTGAAAACTCTGAAGGAGCAGCTTATGTGTTTCAAAGCTACTGGGTAAATAACAGTAATACATTAAATATTTTACGTGGATCAAACACGGGTGGTAGTAACAGTTCATTTTCAACAACAACAATTGAATCATTTAGTTCATGGTCGCATTCCAGTATTGCTGAAGTTAATTCTTTGAGTATGGATAAAGATGGCAACATGTATGCAGTATTGAAAAGAACTAATACGAGTACAGTCTATTTTTATAAGCTAAATTACAATGCAAGCGGTTCTGGAACAGCTACTTACATCAATATTAATCTAGGGACTGGCGACAACAATGCTGCTTCATATTATGAAACTACAGTTAGCGGCACTACATATAAATATATTTTTACATCTAAAGGTTTTTTTCAAGGAAACAGAAAAGCAATCAGGCTCAACTCAAACAATACCTATACAGTTATCGATGTAAATATTTCCTCAGGAAGTACATGGGCTACTGCAAAAGCAAAAGACTTTGCCTGGTTAGAAGGAAGCTCGACACATGACTTCATAGCTTTCAATAATGAAACTAATGATCTTCTTGGTGCAACTGTTTCACACACAAACATTGGTGCGAACAATGAATCTATTAGTGTATCGTTAACTCAAAGAGCTAGCAATGTGGGTAGCGGTATGACCTCTAACTCTGGTGCTGCTATGACGGCAGCTGATGGAGTAGTTTATTTTTTAGAAAATGATGATGGAAGATTATGGAAGTATGATCAATCTCTTGATACATCAACAGGAAATAACACAAACGAGTTT
>JBEROH010000037.1:0-26357 GCA_041234785.1 Candidatus Actinomarina sp.
TGAAGTGAAAGGATAGGTTCATAGCCAGCTCTCTAGACAACTAAATTGGAACACCCTTACTCCGCCCAACTTTCCAATTGGTGCCAGTTCTAGAGAGCTGGGTATGAATACAAACAGGGCAGAGTATCTTATCCACAATGGGGTTATGGAATCAGAAGTTTCTGATTTAGTTAATGATGTTCCTGATGGTCTTTTTGTAGATGCAACATATGGATATGGGTCACATTTTAGTATTTTTGAACAAAATAATAAAAATTTAAAATTTATAGGATTTGATCGAGATATTGAAGCTATTGATAATGCTAATTCTCAACATAATGTAAATCATTTAAGTTTTTCAAAAATTCCAGAATTTTTAAAAAAACTAAAAGTTTCTGAAATTAGTGGAATTTTCTATGATTTTGGTTTATCTTCACATCAAATTGATACTGCTAATCGTGGCTTTTCCTTTCAAACTAATTCAAACCTAGATATGAGAATGGACCAAACCCAGAAAATTAGTGCTGAACAAATTTTGAATTTATATTCATTTGAAGAGTTAAAGAACATAATTTATAAATTTGGAGAAGAAAAATATGCAAATAAAATATCTGATTTAATAATTAAAAATAGACCAATTAAATCTACTTTTCAGTTAACTAAAATAATTCACGATTCAATACCTAAACAAAATCCTATTTATATCAAAAAAACTATCAGACGTGTATTTCAAGCTATCAGAATCGAAACAAATAATGAATTATTAGAAATTGAAGAATCTCTTGAGGGAACTAGCAAAATGATTGTTCAAAATGGTGTAATTATTTGTATTTCATACCATTCGTTAGAAGATAAGATTGTCAAAAAATTTTTTAATTTAAAAACTTCAGGTTGTAAATGTGATCCAAAATTTTCAGTATGCATTTGCAATATCTCTCCAGAGTTTAAATTCGGTAAATTTAAAAAAAAGAAACCATCTTTGGAAGAGCAATCTAAAAATCCAAGATCTAAGTCAGCAGTTTTAAGGTATGTGGTAAAAACATGAAATTGAAAATCTTTTTGTATTCAATTGCAGTATCAATGTTTATTTCTATATCAATACATTTAATTACAAATACTAGAATAATTCTTTTGTCAGAGCAACTTTCTAGTGTTAATTCTGAACTGGTAAAACTTCAATTAGAGAAAGAATTAACCTCAAATCTTTATCAAGAGAAGTTTTCAATTGAAAATATTGAAAAAATTTCAAAGGGCTATAATTTTAAAAAATTAGATGTTTTTGTAGTAAACACCAATTTAATTTCTCCCTATAAATTGAATGAAGAAATTTCTCAAGTTAGTGTTTTAGGATTTTTCAACAAATGAATAGAGTTAAGATTAAAAATATACTTTTAACTTTTATAATTCTTTCAAGTTTTGTAGTTTTCTCAGGATTATTTCTAAAAAATGTTTATGAACTACAATTTACAAATTCACAATATTTTCATGACCAAGCGTTGTCTTATAGAGTTAAAACAGAAACCCTTCAAGCTAAAAGAGGGAGTATATATGACAAGAATTTAGTAGTCATTGTATCAAGTGCTCAATCATTTAATATAGGAATATTCCCATCAAAAGTAGAAAACATAAAGGATATTTCAACAGTATTATCACCACTAATCAATGTAAATAGTAGTGAAATTGCTAATAAAATCTTAGACTCGAACAATTTTTTTTATTTGTCTAGAAATGTATCTTATGAAATTGGGTCTGAAATAAAAAGTTGGAACATAAAAGGTCTAGTTGTAGAGCCATCAAGTAAAAGAATTATTCACGAGTCATCTTTAAGAAATGTAGTAGGCAGAGTAGATACCGATCAAAATGGTATTGAAGGATTAGAACTATATTTTAACAGCACCCTTAGTGGAATAGATGGAGAAATTAAATATGAAGCTGCACCTGATGGAAGAATTATACCCCAAGCAAATATTCAAACAAAACAACCTATCCATGGTGAAGATTTAATTTTAACTATTGATGCAGAATTGCAATATTTAACTAAAAATTTATGTAAAGAAGCTTTGGTAGATACTGGAGCGTTTAACTGTTCTGTTGTGTTTGCAAATGCAAATACTGGAGAGATTTTAATTTCTGCAGAAGAATTTAATCCCAACAGATATTTAAATATAAACTTAATTAGCTCTAGAGCTCAATATGAACCAGGGTCCTCTCTAAAGATATTTTCTGTTGGTTTAGCATTAGACTCTGGATTGGTCACTGAAGATAGCAAATTTAAAGTTTATGATAAAATTGAAATAATTGAAAATTCCTGCAGCACCAACTATCAAGGTTACAAAGGATGTTATAAAGATTTTTTAAAGCACGAACCTTATGTCTTGTCAGTAACGGAAATAATTGAGAGGTCTTCAAACGTAGGAACAATTATGGCAACAAAAGACTTAAGCGTTTTAGAGTTAGAAAATTTCTTATTTAAATTTGGCTTTAATGAAAAGACAGGGATTGAACTGTCAGGTGAAACTAGAGGAAGTTTTGATAAAAACAAAACTTGTTCAACATGTCTTAGCTCTTTAAGTATTGGATATTCTATAAATGTTACCCAAATGCAAATGGTGAAAGCATACAGCATTATTGCTAATGGGGGAAGGGATATCAATTTAACACTAATTAAAAAACCATATGATTTTAGTTACAGTAACCAAGTAATTGACAATACTTTATCAATTAGAATGAAAAACTTGTTAATAAATGTTGTTGAAGGAGATAATGGAACTGGAAAGTCTTTAAAAATGGATAATTATATTATTGGAGGTAAAACGGGAACCAGCAGAACTTACATTGAAGGTGAAGGCTATTCAGATACAAGATTTAATACTTCGTTTACAGGTTTTATTGAAACTAGCCAAGGCCCAATTGTTGGTTCAGTTATTCTATGGGGAGCAGAAATCTCACAAAATTCAGAGTATGTAACTGGTGGATCAACTGCGGCACCTATTTTCAAAACTGTAGTTAGCTATTTAATTCCAGGTGAATAAATGGAAGTTAAAAACTACAAAGAAATTTTAGATAAATTAAATATAGATTATTCAAAAGTTATTAATAGCACATTAGATATTAAAAACGATTCAATACTTTGTATAGATCATCGAAATGTTGAAAAATTAGATAATTTAGTTAGTGAGTCCCTTAAAAAAGGCGTTAAATATATTTTAACCAGTAGTAATTGTTCAGTTAATGATTCAAAATTAGTTAAATTTGATGATTATAACTTAGTATTTGAAAGTATTTTAAATTATATTTATGAAGGGTATAAAAATTTAAAATATTTTGGCATTACAGGTACCAATGGAAAAACAACTTCTGCATTTTATTTAAAACAGTTGTTAGGTAACAACTCATTATTTGTTGGCACTACGGATCAGAAATCTAAGTATCCTTTTACTGAGGAAACTGTATTAACAACTCCAAAAATATTTAATTTAGTAAAACTTATATCAATACAGAATAAAAAAATAGATTCTATTGTTTTAGAAGTTTCGTCACATGCATTAGATCAAAATAGGTTAGGAAATTTAGAATTTGAAATTACAGGCTTTACAAATTTAAGTCAAGACCATTTAGATTATCATAAGTCAATGGAAAACTATTTAGATGCTAAATCTAAACTATTTCAAAAAAACAAATCTAAAAAATTTGTATATATAGATTCCATTTATGCTAAAAAATTAGTTGCTAATTCGAATATTGAATCATTCTCTATAGGTTATGATTCTAAAAATGATGTAATTCTAAGAAATTTTAGTAATAATAATTTAGAATTTACCATTGATAATAATGATGTTAAATTAAATTTAAAACTTATTGGTCCTAAAAGTATTGAAAATTTTTTATTAGCTTTTGGAATGGCATACTATTCAAATACTAAAGATTTACTTACTTTAATTAAAAATTCTTCGAGTCTCATAAATCCACAAGGACGATATGAGAAAATTGAAACCAATAACAACTTAAATGTTATAGTTGACTTTGCACACACACCCTTAGCAATCGAAGAGGTAATTAAATATTCAAAGTCAATATATAAAAAAGTTTTAGTTATTTTAGGTGCAGGTGGAAACAGAGATAGAAGCAAAAGAAATTTAATGGGTAAAGCTGCTTCCTATGCTGATAGTATATTTATAACAAATGATAATCCTCGAAATGAAAATCCACTGGAAATTGCGAATTCAATTCTTGAAGGAATTCCTCTAAATAAGAATGTTGAAGTAATCCTTGATAGACAAGAAGCTATAAGTAAAGCCATCAGTTTGTTAAAAGATGATGAAGTTTTATTAATATTAGGTAAAGGACATGAAAAAACTCAAGAATTTCAAAATGAACTAATACCTTTTGATGATGTACTTATTGCTAAAAATATAATGGAGAATTTATAATGATTGGAATTATTGTTTCTGGAGGAATAAGTTTTCTAGTAGTTATTTTTACAACACTTATAGGTGTAAATTATTTTAAATCTAAAAGTATCGGTCAAGAAATTCAAGAAGAACTAGATTTTCATATTCACAAAAAAGGAACACCTACAATGGGTGGTATTTTTATTATTTTGGGAACATTAGCTGGATATTTTTTATCACATATAAATTTTTGGACATTAGGTGAGGGATTTAAAATAATTGTAAATCCAATTAATAATGATGTTTTAAATCTAATTTTAATTGGAGTCCTTATGTCTTTGGTTGGGTTATTAGATGATTTACTCAAAATTAAAGCAGGAAGAAATTTAGGATTAAAGCCACTTCAAAAATTTATATTACAATTTAGCGTTGGATTAGTTGCAGTATTTTATTTTATTAATTTAAATTATGATTCAAAATTTTATTTTTTTAGTGGATTTGGATTTGATGTAGGTTTTTTAAAATGGATTTTAACTATATTTTTTATAATAGGAATAACAAACTCTGTTAATTTTACTGATGGTTTAGATGGACTTGTTGCAGGAAGTAGTGCTATTAGTTTTGGAGGTGTGTTAATAATTTCTTTTTGGATGTACAGACATCCCTATTATTACTCTCAATTTATTGACAAAAATTTTTTAACGGTTGATATTTCATTAACTATATCGTCTATTGCAGGAGCCTGTCTAGGGTTTTTATGGTGGAATACTAATCCAGCAAAAATTATTATGGGTGATATTGGATCACATTTTCTAGGTTCTATGTTTCCTTTGATATTAATTGCTCTTGGAGCAGACGGTTTAACCTTTTTTATTTGCTTTCTTTTTATAATGGAAGGTTTGTCTGTAGTTTTGCAAATTTTATCCTTTAAATTAAGAAAGAAAAGAATATTCAAAATGGCTCCAATCCATCACCATTTTGAAATGATTAATTGGGCAGAGACGACAATAATTGTAAGATTTTGGATTGTAAATGGAATTGCTGTCATAATTGGACTCGGTTTATTCTATGCTGATTATGTACTTTTTGGAAGTTAATGAAGTCTTTAATTCTTGGCTACGGGACTACAGGTAAAGCTGTTTCTAAATATTTAAAAGATAAAAATATTTCATTTCTTATTTTTGATGACAACCCTGAGCTGTCAAATTTTTACAAAATAGAAGATATTAAATTTTCTGAAATTGATAAAATTTTCGTTTCCACAGGCATTAGAAGTTCACATCGAATATTAGAAATAGCGAAAGAAAAAAATATTGATGTATTAACTGACATTGAAGAGTTTTCAAGTATTACAAAAACTAAAATTATTGGAGTTACAGGAACAAATGGTAAAACAACTTTTGTTCATCTATTAAGCAAAATTTTGAATGAGAAAGGGATTATTAGTAGGTTCGCAGGAAATATTGGTAACTCACCTTTAGAAATAGTTAATGAACTAGAGCAGGTTGAGTATATTATTTTAGAACTTTCAAGTTTTCAGTTGGAGCATATTAAAAAATTGAATTTAGATATAGGGATAATTCTTAATATTTACGAAGATCATACCGAATGGCACGGTAGTTATGAGAAGTATAAAAATTCAAAAATTAAAATTTTCGATTATGTGAATACTCCAACAAAAAGAATTCTTGGTGAGTCAGATTCAGCTTTGTCTATTTTAATAAATAAAGAAAGTAGTTTTACTTCTATAAAGTCATTAAAAGAATATAGTATTAATAATTATTTTGATGACTTTATAGAAGTTTTTCTTTATGTGTGTAGTCTTTTTTCAATATCAGAAAATGAATCTTTAAATTTTTTAAAAAAGCAAGATCAAATAGAGCATAGGATTGAATTTTTTTATGAAGTTAATGGTGTTAAATTTATAAATGATTCTAAATCAACAAATTTACAATCAGTAAGCAAAGCTTCTACAAAATTTGAAAATTCAATATTAATTCTCCATGGATTAACAAAAGGTATAAATTCAAATAAACTAAATCTATCTGAAAATATAAAAAAAATCCTTGTACCAAAAGACATGGATGTAGATTTAACAAAATATAAAAATATTATTATTTATTACGATTCAATATTTGAAATTATTAGCTATTTAAAAAATAATATTGAAATTTATAATCATGTTTTATTTTCATGTGGGGGAGCAAGCTTTAATAACTTTAAAGACTATAAAGATAGAGGTACTTTTTTTAAAAATATTGTTATGAAAGAGTTTAGATGATTAACACTCCAACAAGTTACTTAATTAGAGTTAATAAATTTTCAATCTTGTCCCTAATAACGATAGGAATACTTCTCAACATTTCAGCATCATCAGTTGAAGGTTTAAATTTGTATAACGATAACTTTTATTTTATTAAAAGACATATTGTTGCAATTTTAATAGGCAGTTTATTTTTTAATTTATTAAGGAAATTAGATTTAAATTTAATTATAAAGTTCATTCCAATTGGAATGTTTTTAACAACAGTATCACTTTTTCTCTTACTTAGTTACGGAGTTGTTAGAGGCGGTAGCAGAAGGTGGGTTGATTTAGGAATTATTAATTTTCAACCAAGTGAAATTTCAAAAGTTATAATAATACTTTTTATCGCTCATCAAATATCTTTAGAACACAAAGATGAATCCTTATTTAAAAAACTATTAAGAGTATTCTTACTTCCATTACTTAGTAGTTTCTTTATCCTTATTCAGCCGGATTTTGGTTCTTTTGCTTCGATTGTTTTTATAGTTTTTCTTTTATTACTTTTTTCAAAAATTAATTTTTTTATTCCGTTTATTTCAATTCTAATTTCATTCATTCCAATTTATTTAATTGCTAACGCTCAACCGTACAGATTTGAGCGAATCACTACTTGGTTAAATGGATTATGTGATCTTGGAAATGTTGAAGAGTTATTAGATAGATGTTTTCAGTTAAATCAAAGTCGAATAGCAATTAGTTCTGGTGGCTGGATAGGCTTAGGTCCAGGCACATCTAGAGCAAGATGGGGATCTTTGCCTAATGCCTATTCAGACTTTATATCTTCAATAATTGGAGAAGAGTATGGGTTTATAGGTTTATCAGTAGTTATATTTTTATATATCTTACTTGTATCTTCAATCTTTTTAATTGCTTTAAGAGAAAAAAGTGAACAAAAAAAACTAATTATTATTGGAATAGGAGGATGGATATTTTTCCAAACTATTATAAATTTAGGTGGTGCAGTAGGGATTGTGCCTATAACAGGTATTGTACTTCCGTTTATATCATATGGTTCAAGTGCAATGGTCTCGATTCTCATAGCTTTAGGTATTATGTACTCAAGGGTAAATGAATAAAAAAATATGTTTTATGTGCGTAGGAACTGGAGGACACGTTCTACCGGTTAAAAATATAATTAATGAACTAATAAATTATGGAATAGAAGAAAAAAATATCATTGTTATAACAGATAAAAGAGGTAACGAGTTTTTAAAATTAGAAAAAATTGAAGTCGAGATAAAAGAATTTTTTATTACCAATAAAGGTGTAAAAGGATATTTAAAAAACATTACAAAGTTACTTGCTTCTGTTATTGAAATAAGAAAATTTTTAAAAGATAAAAGTGTAAAGATTATATTTACAACTGGTGCATACATCGCCCCTATCGCTGCTATTGTTTCGAAATTAATAGGGTCAAAATTTTACATTCAGGAACAAAATATTTATGCAGGATACGGAAACAAGGTGAGTGCACATTTTGCCAGCAAAATCTTTACATCATTTAAAGATACAAAAAATATAAAGGTAAAAAATATAATGTTTGCTGGACCTATTGTTAACACAAATTTGAATAGTCAAGACTTGTTAATAAAAAGTATTAAGACAATTTCTTTCATTGGCGGAAGTCAAGGTTCAAAAGATATTAATAAATTAGCTTTAGATTTTCTTAATCATCCTATAAGTAAAAATTTTAAAGTATTGCATATCACAGGTAAGGGAAATATGAATTTAGAAATTAAAAACGAAAACTACATTCAATATGAGTATGTAGAAGATATGGATAATATTTACAAGATAACTGATCTAGTAATAGGTAGGTCAGGTGGAGGTTCTTTAGAACCTGCATTTCTTGGGATTCCTCAGCTTTTAATACCCTACAAACACGGAACTACTTCGGACCACCAAAGGCTAAATGCAGAATTTCTCGAAAAAAAGGGATTGGGTATTATAGTTCATAGTTTTTCAGATATGTTGGATTGTATAATTAAATTGTCAGATAATTTAAACGAACATTTCAGAAATGATCAGGTTTTACAAAAGGGAAATAAGATAGTTAGTAAAGAGATTTATGACCAGTTTTTTAGATAATTATAGAAAAATTTATATACTCGGAATTGGTGGATCTGGAATGAGCTCAATTGCCAAATACCTAAGTCAAAGAGGTATGAAAGTTGAAGGTTATGACCAAAGAGCTTCTTATATAACTAGTTTATTAAACAATGACAATATCACTGTAGATTTTGATTTAAATGAAAAAGTCTACAGTGAGGATACACTTTTCATAGTTTCATCTGCAGTAAACATAAAAGAAACTTTTTTGGCTAATTTTATAGATGCAAAAAATATATTGACAAGACCTCATTTTTTACAACTTCTATCAGAAGAAACAAAAATTATTGGTATTACTGGAACTCATGGAAAAACAAGTACAACTGCTTTATTATCGCACATATTTAACTTCAACAATGTTGATGTGTCATACATTTATGGAGGATTAACAACATTTTATGGAATTGGTGGACATTTTGGAGATTCAAATTTACCACTTATATTAGAAACAGATGAAGCATTTAATACATTTGAAAAAATAAAAATTGAAAATTTGTTTGTTACAAATATTGATAATGATCATTTAGATCATTTTGGAACATATGAGAATCTTATAGATGCATTTTCTTCTGTTATTAGAAAAGTGAATAATAAGTGTGTCCTTAATTTAGATAATAAAGAACTAAATAAGATTTTTGATAAACAAAATTTATCTGTTTCTAGCAAATTTCAATCTGACTATACAATAACTTTCCCTGCTTCATTTACACATATGGAGAAATCATACAATGTAGAGTCAAAGTTAATAGGAGAGCACTTCATATCTAATATAGTTGGAGCAGTAGCATTAGCAAAATTATCTGGAATAGAAATTAATGACTCCTTAGAAGCAGTTAAGCATTTTAATGGAGTTAAGAGAAGGACTGAGTTCATAGGAGAATACAATGGGGTTCAGTTCTATGACGATTATGGTCATCACCCAACAGAAATTTTAGCAACAACAAAAGCCTTAAAATCTATCACTGAAGGGAATTTATTAGTAATTTTTCAACCACATAGATACTCAAGAACTAAATCTAGTTTTAAAGAAATAAAAGCATCATTCACTTACGCTGATCTAACTATTGTTACAGATATTTATTCTGCAGGTGAAAAACCAATTCCTGGCGTATCTAGTGCTAATTTTGAGTCTGAAGACATAACATATATTAAGTCTCAAAGGCTAGTTCCACAGTATGTCAAAAATTATATTAAAAAAGGTGATAAAGTTTTAACATTAGGAGCTGGTGATATTACACTTTTAGGACCTCAAATATTACAATATTTAAATGAATAATTCTTATGTAAACCTAGCTTCAATAACAACATATAGGTTTGGTGGTATTTGTAAGAATTTTATTGAAATAACAACTGAAGATGACCTTTCAAAACTACCCAAAAACCTTAATTCAGAAAATACATTTTTTTTAGGAAAAGGTTCAAATGTAGCATTTTCTGATGATGAATTTCAAAATTATATAATAAAATCAAACTTAACTTATATAAAGAAAAATCAAAGCAATGGTGAAATTGAAATTGGATCTGGGTACTTTCTTCCTGATTTGTCAAGATACCTTAAGAAGCATTCTCTTTCTGGAGGGGAATTTTTATTAGGTATTCCAGGGTCGGTTGGGGGAGGGATTAAAATGAATGCAGGTGCTTGGGGATTTGAATTTTCTTCTTACCTAAAAAAAATTAAATTCTATGACTTGGAATCTAAAGAAGTTAAAGAGGTTGATAAAAACAATTTTTTATTTGGTTATAGGCAATCTAAAAACTTAGATAAAAAAATTATAATTTCTGGAACCTTCTTTTTTGAACCTGGAGATCCAATAAAAATTGGTCAAAAAATGACTGAATTAAACAATTTGAGAAAGAAATCTCAACCACCAGCACTTTATAATGCTGGAAGCGTATTTAAAAATTCAGAAAATTATTTTGCTGGTGAATTAATCGAAAATGCAGGTCTAAAAGGTTATAGTGTAGGCAATGTAAGTGTAAGCAAAAAACACGCAAATTTCTTTATTGCTAAAAAAGGAGCAAAGTCTCAATCTCTATACGATTTAGTTAATTATGTTAAAAGTGAAGTTTTTAATAAATTTGGAGTTCAATTAGAAGAAGAAATATTATTTGTTGGAAACTTTAAAGATTAACTATGAATTATACTCAACTTGAAAAGTCCTTTTTTAAATCATTCTTATTATTTTCTATAGTTGTTCTTTTGTTTGTCAATATTTTTTTTACTTTAAACTCTTCTAAATACAGAATCAATCAAATTATAATTCAAAGTAATGGTTATTTAACAAACAACTTAGTAATACCTAACTCAATTTACAAAACTTCAATTTGGTTAGTAAGTGAAAATAATTTTCAAGAATTAGTTTTATCAGAACCAAGTATAGAAAAAGTTAATATTAAAAAAAATTATCCGAATTCATTGTATGTAGAAATAATTGAAGTATCATCTCTTGTTAACATATTAGATTTACGTGGATCTACTCCTAAGACTAAAGTACTTCTTAAAAACTTAATCGAAATTGATTCAGGCATTGCACTGCCCATATCTAATTTAACTATAACAAATGGTCCACTTCCAAGAGGTTTTAATGGTGAAATTGTTTCAATGATTGAAACTTTAAAAAGCTATTATTTTTCAATGGAAGAGTTTTCTTTCACTTATGATGGTGATAACCTAATTGGATTTTATAGAGGGAGTAATATTTACTTTGGAAAAGCAGTTGACCTTGGTACCAAAGCATCTGCACTCGGATCTCTTTTAGGCAACCAAGCTTGCACGGGTGACTTTCGTTTTATTACTTCAGAAGACATAATTTCAAACTGTGAATATTAATCTACATCTATATTTATATCTATATCTAAACTATAGATATAGATAAAAAGTAAAAAAAATATTGTTATATATATTTTCTATGATATTCTTTTTCTATTACATGGAGATTTAAAAATGGTGAATAAAAAAATTGTTAAGTCTAAAGAAAAAGGAGTTAGTTTAAATATGAGACCTAGAAACTATACAGCTGTAATA
Source organism: Candidatus Actinomarina sp. (assembly GCA_041234785.1). Taxonomy (GTDB): domain Bacteria; phylum Actinomycetota; class Acidimicrobiia; order Actinomarinales; family Actinomarinaceae; genus Actinomarina. Next base: position 11,810 of record JBEROH010000037.1, read on the forward strand.
AAAGTTGTTGGAGTTGGCGGTGGTGGTACCAATGCCGTAAATAGAATGATAAAGATGGGTATAAAAGGTGTAGATTTTATAGCAGCTAATACAGACGCTCAAAGCTTACTAGGTTCTAAAGCTGACTTAAAACTTGATTTAGGTAGAAAAACAACCAGAGGCCTAGGTGCAGGAGCTAATCCAGAAGTAGGAAGACAAGCAGCGTTGGATTCAAGAGAATTGATTGTAGAAGCCTTAAAAGGTGCTGATATGGTTTTTATTACAGCAGGTGAAGGCGGAGGGACTGGCACTGGTGCCTCTCCAATAATAGCTGAAATAGCTCACGAATTAGGGGCTTTAACAGTTGGTGTTGTTACTAGACCCTTTGGTTTCGAAGGTAGAAGAAGATCTGTTCAAGCTGAAGAAGGTGTACAAGCTCTTAGAGATGTTTTAGATACTTTAATTGTAATTCCTAATGATAGATTATTACAAATTTCAGACAAAGAAATAAAAGCATCTGAAGCATATATTAAGTCCGATGAGATATTATCAAATGGTGTAAAAGGAATATCGGGTTTAATAACTCAACCAGGGGTTATTAATGTCGACTTTGCTGACGTAAGAACAATACTTAAAGATGCAGGAAATGCTGTACTTGGAATTGGTAGATCTACCGGGGAACAGCGAGCTCCAAATGCTGCTCAAGCCGCTATCTCTTCTCCATTATTAGAGGCTACTATGGACGGAGCTGAAGGTGTGTTAATTACTATTACAGGTTCAGAAAATCTAAAATTACAAGAAATTAATGAAGCCGCAAGAGTGATTACCGAAAAAGCAGATGATAATGCTGAAATTATTTTTGGTCATACAATTGATGAAACTTTGGGCGATGCTGTTGAAGTAACAGTAGTCGCTGCAGGTTTTGGCCCTAGACCAAATCGAAGGGTAAAGGATAAAATAAAATTCGAAGATGATAATGGGGGTGATGGTCTTCCTGATTTTATAAAAGGATGATCAAATCTCAACTAATCTCGAATGCGTACTTCACAAGTAAATTAGATTTACCAATTACTGCATTATTAAAGGAATTTAATATAGATGTATTTAGTGAAATGAATCAGACTCACTCAAACATTGTCAAAATGATTAAAAGTACTGGTATTTACAATACTGATGCAATTATTACAAGTATGAAAGCATTGCCTTTAGTTGTAAAGACAGCTGATTGTATGCCAATTTTAATGTCTGATGAAATAAAAGTTTCTGCAGTTCACTCTGGATGGAAAGGAGTGAAAAACAAAATATTTGAAAAAACAATTTCTAAATTTGATCTGAACTCTCTTAAGGTGTCAATTGGTCCTTATGCTAAAGATTGTTGTTATGAAGTTAAAAAAGATGTAGCAACAAATTTTCCAGGTTCTATTAAAAATGTGGACAATAAATTATTTCTTAACCTTTCAAAAAATATTGAAAAATTAGCTCAAAAATTGAATTTTGAATTAGAAGTCTCAAATATTTGTACAATTTGTAATTCAGACTACAACTCATATCGAAAATCTAAAACAAAAGATAGACAATATGGAATTATATGGCTTTAGAAGATTTAGAAAAAGTAACAGAAAGAATTAAAAAGTATAATGCAAAATTACTTCCTGTTATTAAAAATAGATCTAATGAAGAAATTAAATTTCTTCTTGACTTTGGCTTAAAAGATTTTGGTGAAAATAGGATAGAAGATTATAAAACACATTCAAAAATTTATAACAAAGTAAGTTATCACTTTATTGCACCATTGCAATCTAGGAAAATAGAATTTATAACAGAAAATTTTTCACATATTTACACTTTGTGCCGAAAAAAAGAAGTAGAAATAATAAGTAAAAGTCATAAAAAACCTAAATTACTGATTCAAGTCAATGTTGATCAAGATCCAAATAAAAACGGTGTTAAAGTTAATGAACTAGTTTCATTCTATGAATATTGTATTAAAAAAAATTTGTACCCAATAGGAATTATGACAATTCCAAGTATTTCTTCAGATGTTAAAAAAGAATTTAATAAAATGAATATGTTAAATCAAAAATTAAAAAAATATTTTAAATTTTATAATGGAGAATTGTCAATGGGCATGTCTAACGATTATGAAGTAGCTTTAGATTATGGTGCTACAATAATACGTATAGGAAGTAAACTATTTAAATAATGTTAGAAAAATTTCTTGTTTCAATTGGTCTTAAACAACCTCAATCCAATACTGAATCAGTTATTAACAAGACAAATACAGTAAGACCATCTGGTGAAAATAGATTTGTTGAAGAAGATGTTTTATCAGATTTTAAAGTACATAAACCAAAAGATGAAGTTGAAATTAAAGCTTTAAGGTCTTTTTCTGAAATACACAATCTTGGGTTAGCTATAAAAGATGAATTTATAGTTGCTATGGATATAAGAGACATATCCGATCAAAGAGAACGCAGAAGAATTCTCGATTTTGTTACTGGCATGGCATTTATGAGTAATGCCACAATAAGATCAATAAATAAAGATGGTGTATTTTTGATTCTTCCATCAAACTCATCTTTAAAATCTTCTGAGAGAGAAAGACTTCAAGAATTAGGTCTATATAGAATAAATGTGTGAACTTACATATATTCTTTTTAGATTTTTTTATTATTCTCTTTTTGCTTGGATTATTTTGAGCTGGATACAAGTACCATATGATCACCCCATAGGAAAACTTAAGAATGTTCTTGATAAATATTTTGAAAAAATCTTACAACCTATTAGGTCTAGAATACCAGTTTTGAGGCTAGGAGTTGCAGGCATAGACCTATCACCAATTGTATTGATATTTGCCTTTAATTTAATTCAACCTTATATATTAAGGTTTGTCTGTTGAGATTTTTATTTCGAAGCTTATTTTTTTATCTAAGATTATTTCAGTAGCAACTTTTTTTTCAAAATTAAGATTTATAGTCAGAGTTTCGTTTCTTATATATTTTGAATGCTTTTTAATTGAAGAAATAACAAACTCATCTTTTGTTGTTATTAATAAATCAATTCGATCAGATACATCCAATCCAAAACTTTTTCTTTCTTTTTGAACAAAAGAAATCAATTCTCTTGAGAATCTTTCGGAAAGTAATTCTTCATCAATACGTGTGTCTAGAATCACAGTAAAATTTTCTATTATATCTTGTTCGGGAATAGTTTGTTTTTTAGTTAAGTTTAGAAGCAATTCATTAGGTTCAATTTTTATTCCAGAGACATCTATCGGTGTCTTCTTTAAAAGCTTTAAAAGGTCTTCATTGGATAAATTTTTTAAAAAATTTGAAACCTTACCAATATCATTTCCTAATTTAGGACCTAGAATTTGAAAATTTGGTTTATATTCATAATTTATCCATTCCTCAACATTTCTATCGTAAATTATCTCCTTGACATTAATTTCATTTTTAATCAACTCTGAAATTAGGTTCAGATTCTCAAAAATATTTTCATCATTTGATATGATTTTTATTGATTTTAGAGGTTGTTTATTTGGTAATTTAAGTTTTACTCTAAGATTTCTAACACTTTTAATAATTTTTTTTGCTAATTCAACACTTTGTTCAAGTTCTTCATCAATAAACTCTGGTTTGCTTATTGGATAGTCACAATAATGAATACTTGAATTTTCTTCTTCAACTAATCCTTGATAAATTTTTTCGCAAATAAAAGGCAACACAGGTGCCATAGATTTTGTAAATTCTAGTAATACTTCATGTAATGTTTTAAATGCATTGATTTTGTCAATATCATTTATTCCTTTTTCTTTCGAAAATGTTTTTCTATTTGACCTCACGTACCAATTAGTTAATTCATCAACAAAACTTAATAGTGGAGGAATAACTTCATATAAATAATAATTTTCCATCTTTTCATTCACAGTTTTAATTAAAGATTGAAGGCTAGATATTATCCACCGGTCCATTAGCGCACGTTCTTCAATAGGGGCGGCTTTTTCAAGTTCTTCAAAAGTTATATCGTCGGCATCTGCATAAGTTGTAAAAAATGAGTAACTGTTCCATAAAGGAAGAATTATGTTTCTAGTTACAAGCTTGACCCCATCTTCAGAAAACTTTAATGGTTCTCCTCTTACAACTGGAGAATCAATTAAGTAAGCTCTAAGGCTGTCTCCTCCATGAACATTTAGTAGCTCTTCTGGATCAGGATAGTTTTTTAAACTTTTACTCATTTTTCGACCGTCTTCCGCAAGAATCATTCCTGTAGTAATACAATTCTTAAATGCAACAGAATCAAAAAGCGCTACAGCTAAAACTGTTAATGTATAAAACCAACCGCGCGTTTGATCTAAGCCTTCTGCAATAAAGTCTGCTGGAAAACCTTCTTTAAATAATTCTTGATTTTCAAAAGGGTAGTGTTGCTGACCATATGGCATGGCTCCAGATTCAAACCAACAATCTAAAACTTCAGAGGTTCTTTTATATGTTTTCCCATCTTTTTCTATGATTAAGTCATCTAAAAAATGTCTATGAAGATCGTGAATTTTAGACTTGGTCAATTTTTCCAATTCTTCAACAGAACCGACACAAATTCTATCTGATGCATCATCAACATTAATCCATACTGGAATACAGCTTCCCCAGTATCTATTTCTGCTAATAGCCCAATCTCTAGCACTTCCAAGCCAGTTAGAGAATCTTTTTTCACCAATAAATCCAGGAACCCAATGAGTTGATTGATTAAGCTCAACCATTCTGTCTCTAATTTTTTCTACATTTACAAACCAAGTTGGTATTGCTTTATAAATTAGTGGAGTACCAGTTCTCCAGCAAAATGGATATGAGTGTACTTCAGTTTTATGACTGAATAAATTACCACGAGTTTTAAGAGTTTCAATAATTAATTTATCAGCATCTTTAACATTTAAATTTTTAAGCTCATCAAATGTTTCATCAAACTTTCCAGACATAGTTATTGGATCAGCGATTACGTCTATATTGGCATTCTTTAAAGCATAAAAATCACTTTCACCAAATGCTGGAGCTTGAGAAACTAACCCGGATCCTGATTCAGTGTCTGTGTCATCATTGTGTATTATTCTAAAAGCACCGTCTTTAAATAATTCTTCATATTCAGAAAATGCAGGAATATATGTTGAGCCTATTAATTCAGATCCAATACAGACTTCTAATACTTCGTAGTCAATTGATTGAAGCTCCGAAAGTCTATCAGTTGCAATCCAATACACTTGATTTTGTGAAATTACTCTTGAGTATTCAATATTTTCACCCACTGCTATAGCCAAGTTACCTGGGATACACCAAGGGGTAGTCGTCCAGATCAGAAAGTTATCACCTTTTTGAACTTTTTTAAAATTATCTCTAGCTTTTAATGTAAAAAATATAGACGGGTCTTCTACATCTCTATAATCCATATTTGCTTCAAAGTTAGAAAGAGGTGTAGAAGCAGCCCATGAATATGGTAATACTTTAAAATCTTGATATATCAACTCTTTATCCCAAAGCTCTTTAAAGACCCACCATACGCTTTCCATAAAATCAAGATCCATAGTTTTGTAATCGTTTTCAAAATCTACCCATCTACCGATTTTTCTAGTTATTTTTTCCCAATTTTCAGTATTTGTTTGAACTTGAGTTCTACAAGCTTCATTAAAGTTTGCTATTCCATACTCACTAATTTGATTAGCATCTTCTAAATTTAATTTTTTTTGTACCTCCATTTCTATCGGCAAGCCGTGAACATCCCAACCAAATCTTCTTTCGACATAGTAACCCCTCATAGTCCAGTATCTTGGAACAATGTCTTTTATAACTCCGGCTAATAAATTTCCATAATGTGGGCTACCTGTTGGAAATGGAGGTCCATCATAAAATCGAAAAATTTTATTTTTGTTTTTTTGATCAAGAGAGTTTTGGAAAGCATCAATTTTATCCCAATATTCTGAAATTTCGTGTTCAACATCAGGTAAATTAATATTTGTACTTGCTTTCTTAAACATGATTATGATTTTAAAGGAAAAACGATTCAATAATACTTTTTTAATAACTTTTAAAAATTCTATAAATAACTAAATTTTATATTTAAATTAGCTAATATACATTAATCAATAAAATATTATGACTAGAAAATTAGCTGCCAGCACAATTAAAAAATTTGAAAAAAAGCTTTTAGCTGAGCAACTTCTATTGACAACAATTCTTGAAAATCATCAAAAGGAAAGAGAAAATGTTCGACTGTCAGAAGCTTCTGCTGAGAGAAGCCCTGATCCATCTTCAGCTGATGGTGGATCAATGGCTTTTGAGCTCGAAAAAGAATTAACTTTAGATGAAAATACTAAACACTTATTAAATCAAATCAATCATGCGTTAGTCCTTATAAAGAAAAAAAAATATGGAATTTGTGAAAACTGTTCTGAAGCTATACCAATTCCTCGCCTCGAAGCTTTGCCGTACTCAACTCTATGTAAAAAATGTGCACTATTAATTGAATCTTAAAAAAAACCTATTTCCGTTTCTTTTATTATATTTGCTAGTTTTTATTGATTTATTTATTAAATATTTAGTTCGCACTAACAATATCCAAGAAAAAGTAATTGTAGATAACATACTTACTATAGATTTAACTTACAATACTGGAATTGCATTTGGCTTGTTTAGTCAATACACATTATTGACATATGTTTTTTCTATTTTGGTACTTTTTTGGTTGATATACCAATTGAATAAAATTCAAAAAAATACATTTGAATTTTATTCACTTCTATTGATTCTTTCTGGTGCTTTAGGAAATTTAAGCGAACGTGGTTGGAATTTAGTTAATGATAATGATGGTAAAGTTACCGATTTTATAGAGCTTTTATTTATTCCTAGTTTTAATTTTGCGGATGTATATATTTCTATAGGTATATTTTTTCTAATTTTATCGGAGCTTAAGAAAAATTAATATTGAAATTGTTTTCCAAAATAAAGATTTTGTTGTAGTAAATAAGCCTAATGGCCTTCTGATGCATGCCACTACTTTCTCAAATGAATTTACCTTAAGAGATTTCCTAGTTAAAAATTTTAGTTTAAATAATGTAGGACAAATTAATAGGGAAGGAATAGTCCACAGATTAGATAGGGTTACTTCAGGATTAGTAGTTTGCCCGTTAAATTCAAAATCTTATAACGAATTTCAAATTGGATTTAAAGATAGAAAAATTACAAAGAAATATAAAGCTATAGTTGAAGGTTTTCTTAAAAGTAACTCTGGTGAAATAAATTTACCTCTAGCTCATTCAAAAAAAAATAGAAAAAAACGTGAAGTAAATAAATATGGAAGAAATTCAATTACCCTATTTGAAACTATCGAGAAAACATCCAAATATACATATCTAGATTTAAATTTAATTACAGGCAGAAATCATCAAATTAGAGCACATTTTGAACATTTAGGAAATCCAGTTGCAAATGACACTTTATATGGTGCTAAAAAGATATCCTTTATTGATTCGAGTACTATTTGTCTTCAGTCTTATTATTTAAGTTTTACGTTAAATTCAGAAAATTTTACTTTTGAAATTGAACAACCAGATTATTTTACTTCTTTATTGAGTGTGTAATTTTCTTAAAAAACTTTACAATTAATTTATGGAGAAATCATTTGTTCATTTACATGCTCATACTGAATATTCCATGCTTGATGGTGCTGCAAAAATAGTTGACTATTTAAAAAGGGTTAAAGAATTAAATCAGCCGGCAGCAGCAATAACTGATCATGGAAATCTATATGGTGCTATGGAGTTTGTTAAGATTGCAAATGAATTTGGTGTAAAACCAATAATTGGTTATGAAGCTTATTTAACACCTGGTTCAAGGTTTGATAAACCTGAAAGAGAAAATAATAAAAGATTTCACTTAACTTTGTTAGCAGAAAATGATGTAGGCTATCAAAACTTAGTTGAGTTGGTTAGCAGGGCTTTTCTAGAAGGATATTATTACAAGCCAAGAGTTGATTATGATTTATTGAGTGATCATGCAGATGGAATTATTGCATTGTCTGGATGTTTAGGAGGAGAAATTGCACAGTTTTTAGCCCCTGATGGATCAAGTGAAGAAGGGAATAAATCTAATGAAAAAAGTTACGAAAAAGCTCTTATTGCTGCAAAAAATTATCAAGACATTTTTGGTATAAATAATTTTTTTATAGAACTACACAATCATGGAATAAATCAACAAATAGAAATTCTTAATGATTTAGTAAAAATTTCAAAAGAAATTAACGCACCATTAGTTGCAACTAATGATTCACATTATGTAAATAACTTGGATGCTTCTGCACACGATGCACTTTTATGTGTCCAAACAAATGCAACTTTACAGGACGAAACTAGATTTAGATTTCAAGGTGAAGGCTATTATGTTAAATCATCAAAAGAAATGAGGGAACTTTTTCCTGAAGAGAAATTTCCAGAAGCCTGCGACAACACAGTTCTTATAGCAAATCGAATAGATTACAATTTTAAATTTGATCAGGACTATCTTCCGGACTTTCCGATGGAGAATAAAGAAATAACCACTGAAGAATATTTAAAACAAAAAGTTTATGAGGGTGCAAAAGAAAAATATAAACAAATTACTGATGAAATTTTAACTCGTATTAATTTTGAATTAGAAGTAATAAATTCTATGGGATTTGCTTCCTATTTTTTAATCGTTGGAGATTTAATTGATTTTGCTAAGTCAAAAAAAATAAGAACAGGAGCAGGTAGAGGATCAGCAGCTGGGTCAATAGTTTCATATTGCTTAGGTATTACGGGAATTGAACCTTTAAAGTACGGATTAATTTTTGAAAGATTTTTAAACAAAGGTAGAAAGTCACTTCCTGATATTGATATGGATTTTGATGAAAGATACAGAAATGATGTTATTCAATATGCAATATCTAAATATGGTGAAGATAGAGTCGCTCATATTGTCACATTTGCAACAATTAAGGCAAAGCAGGCTATTAGAGATGCAGCAAGGGTTCTCGGCCTTCCTTTTAGCGGTGGTGACAAGGTAGCAAAATTAATGCCACCAATGATTTTAGGTAATACAGCTACAATCTCAGAGTGTTTACACATAGACAAAGAAAATGAAGGAGGATATAGTAAAGAATTTTATTCTGCCTCTGAAGAACTTCGTAAAGAATATCAATCAAATGAAGAAGTAAAAAAAATAATTGATATTGCATTAGGTTTAGAGGGCTTAAGAAGACAAGATGGTATTCATGCAGCTGCAATAGTAATTTCTCCAGATAAAATTACTAACTTTTTACCAGTACAACGTAAAGGTGAAAATGCTGAATTAGTTACACAGTATGAAATGCATACAGTTGAGAAATTGGGTTTACTAAAGATGGATTTTCTAGGGTTAAGAAACCTTTCAATTTTAGATCGTACAATTGATTTAATCGGAGATGAAAATCTAGATATAGATAACTTACCTTTAGATGATGAGAAGACTTTTAAGCTTTTTTCTGAAGGAAAAATGACTGGAGTTTTTCAACTAGAAAGCAGAATAGCTCAATCTATTTCTAAAAGCTTAAACCCAAAAAGATTTGAAGATATTGTTGCATTGGTAGCATTAATAAGACCAGGTCCATTAGGTGCTGGAATGCACATAGAGTTTACAGATAGAGCCAACAAAAGAAAAGAAATCCAGTATTTACATGTCGATTTGGAGGAGATTTTAAAAGAAACATATGGGGTAATACTTTATCAAGAACAAGTTATGAAAATTGCTGAAAAAATTTCAGGGTTTAACCTACAAGAAGCAGACAACTTGAGAGTTGCAATGGGAAAAAAGATTCCTCAAGTTATGGAAGAACAAAGGAAAAAATTTACCGATGGAGCTGTTAAGAATAATTACTCTGAACAATTTGCTATTGAACTATTTGACCAAATAGCATTTTTTGCTGGTTATGGCTTTAATAAGAGTCATTCAGTCCCATACGCATTGCTTGCCTATCAAACTGCTTATTTAAAAGCTAACTACCCAGCAGAATATTTAGCAGCTAGTTTAACTGCTGTAAAAAGAGATAAAGATAGAACTGCAATTTTTCTCTCTGAAGCAAGAGACATGGGTGTAAAAGTTTCAACACCAAATATAAATTTAAGTTCATCAGATTTCACAGTAACTAATAATGAAATATTATTTGGACTATCAGCAGTAAGGAATGTTGGTGATTTAACTTCTGATAAAATTGTTGAAGAAAGGAAATTGAATGGGCCATTTGTTTCAGTTCAAGAATTTTTATCCCGTATTGATTCTAGATCTTTAAACAAGAGAGGAATTGAAGCATTGACACAAGGTGGAGCTTTTGATTTGTTCGGAAATACAAGAAACGGTACTTTTCAAGTAATACCAGATTTAATTGAAGATGCCAAAAGCATCAGAAACAATAATATTAAAAAACAGGGTTCTTTATTTGAACTAGAAGAAAGTCAATCACTTGCTACCGTCATTCCTGAAATTGAATGGCAAAAAAAAGAATTTCTTGAAAGAGAAAGAGAAATGCTTGGATTTTTTGTTAGTGAAGACCCCTTAGAAGGTTACAGAGAAGTTCTAAAATCTGAATCTACACATTCAGTAATTGAACTTCAAGGTTTAGAGGAAGATGAAGAAGTAAATGTCGTAATTGCTGGATTAATATCTAATGTGCAAAAAAGAGTGTCAAGAAGGGGGAACGCATGGATACAATTTGATTTACAAGACACATCGGGCTCTTTAAGTGTTTTAGTATTTAATAAATTAGTTGAAAAATATAATTCAGTAATAGATGGAGAAATTTATCTAAAAGTTTCAGGTACTTTTGTTGGGGGTAGTGAAAATACAGTTCGTGCAAGAGATTTGGAAGGTATAGATCCCTCTAAAATGAATGAAGAATTAGATATTTCACCATTAAGAATATCAGTAGAAGAGTCAAAACTAGACAAGAAAAATTTAATTTTATTAAAAGAACTCCTTGAAAAGTATCCAGGTATGTCAAAAGTAGAATTGGAAGTTAGCAGCAAAGCCGGTTCAAAACTTTTAGAGTTAAATGAAATTAAAGTAAAAAAAACCAATCAGTTAAAAAATGAAATTAATACTTTGTTATCAATTTAACTAACATAGATAATATGACTTTAAATTTAGACGATTTTAAACATAGGTTCCAAGTTCGAGCTGATGCTGTTAAAAAAAGATCTGTCCCACCAGTTGGAGGTGATGATAGATTAGCTTTCGTAAAACAAGCTGAGGTAGATTTTCAAGATTTTATGATTATTGCTGATTGCAATTTTTCAGTTGAAGATGGGTATTTAGTTTTGCGATACAAACTAGATTCTTAATTTAAATTTTTTCCCATTGGAAAAATATTATTTATTACTTCAGCACACGCAACTGCTATTTCACTATGCTCTTTTTGAGTTCCGTTTGAAGATCTAAGTTCAATATAGTGAATCCAACTTCTCAATGTACCATTCATATATAATCTGCTTACTGTATTACCTTCAGGCAAAACTGATCTTGCCTGTTCTTTTGCAATACCATTTTCTATAGCCCAATTGTAAGCATTTTTAGCTTCTTCTATAACTTTTTTTTGCTTTTCATTCCAAGAGTTTTTAATTTTATCATCGGAATTTTCAATTGAATTTTGTCTATTACTAAGATCTTGTAGTCTTGCTTCTCTAATTACAAATTCTAAGTCTTTTACAGGGTTTGCATATCTTTGGCTGAATTCTTGAAAACTAAATGATCTATGTCTCAACATTTGTCTTGCTATGTCTCTAGTTGTCTCTATTTCTAAACAAGCACTTACCATTTCTAGTGGAGACCAATGAGCATTTTTAATAAGATACTTTATTAATTTTTCACTAGTTTCAGTATTTAACTGATTTGAAGGATTTGAAACTCTAGCACAAAAAGCAACAAGTTCTTGTGCATCAGAGATACCGTCATCTAGAATTTCTTTTGTTGGGGTAGAATAACTTATTAATTTAACTTTCATTTATGTAACTATATTAAAATATAAAAAATATGTTTTTACTAAGAATAATAGTTTTTTTAATACTAGTTTTATTGTTAACAATTTTGAGTTATCCATTAATTATAGTTCTCGACATTGCTCAAGGTGGAAATGGATTTGGAGTTTGTGACAACTTGTTAACATGTACAATTCCTTTAATTGAAGGTCCAAGATTATTAATAATATTAATATCTGCTTTTTTTGTGTTAGTTTTTTTATTAAGACTTATTATGAAATTTATAAACAATCTCAATAAAGAAGATACTATTCTTTAATAACGAAAAATATTGAAACCAAAATTAAAACAATTCCAAACCAATTTACTAGAGTAAGAAATTCATTAGCATAAATAATTCCAATAAATAAAGCAAATACTGCTTCAAGACTGAGAATTAGTGCGGAAGTAGAAGCAGCAACTTTTTTTTGTCCAAATAATTGCAAGTAAAACGCTGCCACGTTAACTAAAATACCTAAAAATAATAAATATAAAATATTTTCTATAATTAAACTTGTTTCAGAAAAATTAATAAATGGAATACAAAGCATCATTCCTATAAATGACTGAACAAACATTAATTGAGAAATTTTTTGGAAATTAACATATCTCTCTACAAGTACGATATGGATTGCATAAGCAAAAGCACATATTAATGTAAAAATATTTCCAAATAATTGATCTACACTACTTAAAGTAACTAAAACAATCCCTAAGAAACCTAAAAACGAAAAGTAATAATTTTTTTTTGTTAAATTTGTTTTATTAATAAATTTAGAGAAAAAAGGGGTTAATACTATATAAAAACCTGTGACTACACCAGAATTTACTGTTGTTGTAGTTGTTAAGCCTTGAGTTTGAGTTGCATACCCAACCCAGAGAAATATTCCTAGATACAATCCAGGTTTCCAAGTAGATTTGCTAGGTATACCACCTAGTATTAAAAATATTATTGAAGCAATAAAATATCTTATAAAAACTATAGATACTGGAGAAAAAACATTTAGTAAAATTTTTACAATAATAAAAGTTGAACCAAAGAATAATGAAGACAAAAATAATGCTGATAAATGTTTTGTGTTATCTTTATTTAGCATATTAGTGAACTTTAATATAAGGTATAAAATATTAATGTGATATCAAACAAGCAATTAAAGGCAAACAAAATTCTTGACGTATTAGAAAGGTTATATCCTAAAATACATATCCCTCTTTATCACAGTGATCCATATACTTTATTAATTGCAGTTTTACTTTCAGCACAATGTACTGATGAAAGAGTTAATTCAATTACACCGATTCTATTTAAAGCGGCAAACTCACCAGAAAAAATGATAAATCTAAAAAAAAGTAAAATTGAGTCGATAATTAGACCATGTGGACTTTCCCCACAAAAATCAAAAGCTATCTTTGAATTGTCTAAAATATTAATAAAGAAATATAATTCTAAAATACCTTCAACATTTAAAGATTTAGAATCATTACCAGGAGTAGGTCACAAAACTGCATCTGTAGTTCTAGCCCAAGCATTTGGACTAGCAACATTTCCAGTGGACACTCACATACATAGACTGGCATGGAGATGGGGAGTGTCTAATGGTAAAAATGTTATTCAGACCGAAAAAGATCTAAAAAAGCTATTTCCAATAGAAAAATGGAATAAAGTACATTTGCAAATGATCTTTTATGGAAGAGAATATTGTCCTGCTAGAGGTCACAAAATCGAAAAATGTATAATTTGTAATGATTTTAGAAGAAAAACTAATTTTAAATAATTTTCTATTTCTAATTTTTTAGATAAAAGCTTGTAGAGTTTATATTTAGAATGTGGAAATAAACTTCTTAATAGCTTTCTTTTTTGGAATCCTATCCTTTTTTTCACCTTGTGTTCTTCCACTTGTTCCCGGTTATATAGCAATATTTTCTAATCAGCAAAACGAAAATGTTAAAATTAATCGTATTAAAGGATCTATTCAATTTGTAATAGGATTCTCATTCGTATTTGTTTCACTAGGAGCACTAGCAACAACTTTAGGATCTTTTTTTAGTAGAAATGCATTTTTGCTGGAAAGATAAGCGGAGTTTTGATTATATTTTTTGGAATACTTTTAATCTTGCCCAATTTAAATATTAAATATGTTTATGGTGCTAATTTAATTAACTTAGAAAAATTTAAAAAAATAAAATATTTTACAATGGGCTTTGCATTTGGTTTTGGCTTCACACCTTGTATTGGACCTGTATTAGGTGCGCTACTAACTTTATCTTCAAAAGCAGAAACTATAAATGTAGGTATTTTTTATCTTGTTGTGTTTTCTTTGGGATTAGCGTTACCGTTTATTTTCACTGCTGTCTTATTTGATAAAATAAATTTAAATAATAAAATATTTCAAAAATTTCAAAAATATTCATCGAAAATTTCTGGGATAGTTTTAATTTATTTAGGAATTTTAATTTATACAGATAAGATATACATTCTTGCATCTCTTTTTCAAGATTTTTTAATCCTTATTAACCTTG
>JBEROH010000039.1:0-11984 GCA_041234785.1 Candidatus Actinomarina sp.
GGCTAATAAACACTTACAGGTATTTCAAATAATTTCAGATTTACATAGAGATTTGAAGAAAGATTAATTTATTATATAACTTCAAATAATCCAGCAGCACCCATTCCACCACCAACACACATTGTGACAACGACGTATTTTGCACCTCTTCGTTTTCCTTCCATAAGAGCATGCATTGTCATTCTTGCACCGGTCATTCCATATGGGTGTCCTATAGATATTGAGCCACCATTAACATTGTAAATTTCATTATCAATACCTAAATAATCTCTGCAGTACAAAGCTTGTACCGCGAATGCTTCATTTAACTCCCATAAGCCTATGTCATCAACGCTTAAGTTATATTTATCAAGCAATTTAGGAACAGCATATATTGGCCCAATTCCCATTTCTTCTGGTGCTAAACCTGCAACAGCCATTCCTCTGTAATAGCCAAGGGGAGTAAGGCCTTTGTTTTCAGCAACTTTTGATTCCATAACCACTACAGATGCTGACCCATCAGATAATTGGGATGCATTTCCTGCAGTTATGAACTTACCTTCTCCATATACTGGGACTAACGATGAAAGTCCTTCTAAATTAGTTTCTGGTCTATTGCCTTCATCTTTTTCTAAAATAACTTCTTGTTCCGAAATTTCTCCAGTTACTTTATCTTTTACTAACTTAGTTGTAGTAGTTGAAATGATTTCATCTTTATAAATACCTGACTCTTGTGCGGCAGCAGTTCTTTGCTGGCTTTGTAAAGAATACTGATCTTGACTTTCTCGTGTTACACCATATTTTTCAGCAACATGATCAGCAGTCTCAATCATTGGCATATATGCATGTTGTGCGTGAGCTGTAACATTAGGATCAATATTTACTCTAAAGTCTGCAGTTTGGACAAGTGAAATAGACTCAACTCCTCCAGCTACAACAACGTCCATATTATCTATTACAACTTGCTTTGATGCTGTTGCAATCGCCATCATTCCAGATGAACATTGCCTGTCTATTGTCATGCCTGGGACATTATTTGGTAGCCCAGCTGCAATTCCAGCTAACCTCCCTATATTTATAGCTTGAGAACCTTGTTGCTGTGCACATCCTAAGACGACATCCTCAACCTCTTTTGGGTCTATTCCAGCTCTTTTCACAGCTTCTTGTATTGAAAAAGAAGCTAAGGTTGGAGCCGCAGTGTTGTTAAAAGCTCCTCTGTAGGCTTTACCTATCGGCGTTCTAGCTGCTGAGACGATTACTGCTTCTCTCATTTATTCACTCCTATATATTTCTTTATTCACTAACAACATACATTGCTAAAGCTTCAACTATTGCAGCAGGCTTTTCTTTTCCTTCTATTTCAATAGTACAAGTAGTTTTTAAAAGCCACCTACCACTTCTTTTGTACTGCACATCAGTCAAAACGTTTCGAACTCTAATTTTACTATTTACAGTTACAGCTTCCATAAACCTAATTTTGTCAGCTCCATAGTTAATAGCCATTTGTAAGCCTTCTGGCATATAACCTATGTCAGCTTGTAGATATGTAAGGAGGCTTAAAGTTAAATAACCATGGGCTATCGTAGTTCCCCATGGTGTTGCTTTTGCCATGTCTGGATCAACGTGTATAAATTGGTGATCATTTGTCGCTTCAGCAAATTGATTTATTCTTTCTTGAGTTACCTCAAACCAATCAGAAACACCTACTTCTTCACCAATATGATTTTCTAGTTCACTTGCTGGAATAACTTTCAAAATATCTCCTTCAGTAAGTTTTTGTTTGATGCTTTCTTTGCAAAACTTAGTGTACTTTGTCCAAATGCATCAATATCTTTTTTATTAACATTACCATAATACCCAAGAGAGTATCGTACAAATACTCCTTCCATTATCATTGCATGCTTCCAATATGACAGTCTCGTATAAAATTCTATTTCATCAGTTTTTAAAGTAGAATGTTTTTCATATAAATTAAGAATTTCATTTCTAGTTGGAAAACCTCCACTCATTGATGGAGAATATATAAAGGGTGTATCAATTTCATTTTTATCTGACCAAGAAGCAATTACCGTTCCTAGGTCTGCTAAAGGATCTCCAAGTGTACAAAGTTCCCAGTCAACAATTGCAGCAACAGAATTATTGTTAATTCTTACATTGTCAAGTCGATAATCTCCGTGAACAATACTAACTCTTTGTTGAGAAGGAATATTTTCCAAAAGTAATTTTGTAGCAGTTTCTAAATCTTTTATATCTCTAACTTTTTGTGCATTAAACTGTTTACTCCATCTATTTACTTGCCTCTCAACATAGTCTTCATGTTTTCCTAAATCATTCAATTTTGAACTTTTTACATCAAAAGTGTGCAAATCAGCAAGTGTAGAAATAAATGAATCTGTAATTTTCTTTTTATTATTTTTAGATAATTCTTTCGCGATTAGATTGTCAGCAATAGTTATTCCTTCAATAAATTCCATAATATAAAAGTCTTCTTCTGAAACTTTTCTGTCAGCACATAAAAGAATTGGTTTTGGAACTTTAATATTATTTTTATTTAATTCACTTATAATCCTGAATTCACGTTGCATATTGTGTGCAGACTCAAGTTTATCTCCAAAGGGAGGTCTTCTTAAGACGTAAATATTTTTATCGTCAAAAATTTTAAAGGTGATATTAGATCTCCCGTCTTTAAATTGCTCAAATCTAAAATCGTAATCTAAAGAAAGATTTGAAGTTAAATAGCTTCGTATTTTTTCATTAAAAAATTCCATTAACAAATATCTTATAAATTAAGTCTCTTGGTCTCAAGTTAATTGATAGAATAAAACAATGGATTTTAAATTTTCACAAAAATCAGTTGACCTACAAGAAAAAATGCATAAATTTTTTGAAAAACATATTTTTCCTAATGAAGAAGCCTATGAAAAAGCAATAGTAGATTCAGGAGATCCTTTACACATTCCTGAACTGTTAGATGAATTAAAACAAAAAGCTAGAAAAGAAGCTTTGTGGAATTTATTTTTACCAGACAACGAATATGGTGCAGGCCTAAATAATGTAGACTATGCACCTCTTGCAGAAATAACTGGTCAAGTTTGGTGGGCTCCTGAGGTATTTAACTGTTCTGCTCCTGATACTGGAAATATGGAAATTCTTGCAGAATTTGGAACAAAAGAACAGAAAGAACAATGGTTAAACCCATTATTAAACGGAGACATCCGTTCATGTTTTGCCATGACAGAACCAAATGTTGCTTCATCTGATGCAACCAATATATCAAGCTCAATAATCGCAGATGGAGAAAACTACATAATTAATGGTAGGAAATGGTGGACTTCAAATGCAATAAATCCTCGAACCAAGGTATGTATTTTTATGGGCGTAACAAATCCTGAAAACCCACCACACGCAAGACAAAGTCAAGTACTAGTACCTATGGATTCTGAAGGAATTACTATTGTCAGACCTATGCATGTTTATGGATATGATGACGGGTACACTGGCCATCCTGAAGTAAATTTTGAAAATGTAGTCGTTCCAAAAACAAACATTATAGGTGGTGAAGGTATGGGCTTTAAAATTGCCCAAGCAAGATTGGGACCTGGAAGAATACATCACTGTATGAGAACAATTGGAATGGCTGAGAGAGCTCTTGAACTCATGATAAAGAGGACATTGACTAGAGAAACTTTTGGTACAAAAATATCTGATCATGGTGTTGTACAGGATTGGATAGCTAGATCGAGAATTAAAATTGAAGAGGCTAGACTTCTTACTTTGAAAACAGCATGGTTGATAGACACCGTAGGTAAAGAGCAGGCAAAAATTGAAATCTCTGCAATAAAGGTTGGTGTCATGGAAGCTGCGTCATATGTAATTGACAAAGCAATTCAAGCACACGGTGCAATGGGAGTTTCACAAGATACACCTTTGGCAAAAATGTCAGCCGGAGTTCGAACATTAAGGATCGCAGATGGTACAGATGAAGTACATCTAAGATCTATAGCAAGACGTGAGATTAACAAACATTCATAAACGAAAAAATTGCAGTAATTGGTGGTGGACAAATGGGTAGCCAAATTGCCGCTTTAGCAGCGATGGCAGGCTACAAAACGAATGTTTATGATGAAAATAAAGAAAATTTAGATTACAGATATAAATTTGTTGAAGAAAATATAAAAAATCTTATAAACAAACAAATTTACACTGAAGAAAAATTAGACTCTTTCAAAAATAATTTACATCTTAAGTATTCACTTGAAGAAGCAGTAGAAGAAAAAACATTTGTAATAGAAGCTGTAGTTGAAAAATTTGATGTAAAACTTGAAATATTTAAGCAAATTTCTAAATCGATGAATGAAAAAGTTGTTATGGCAACAAATAGTTCTTTCATACAAGCTTCTGAAATATCAAAACATTGTGATAATCCTGAAAGATTTATAAATATGCACTTTTTTTATCCCCCAATAAGAATGGACTTAATTGAAATTTCATATCCAGCTGACGTATCAAATGAAGTTTTGGAACGCACTAAAACTGTTAGTGAAAGAATGGGTAGGTCAGTTGTGGTGCTTAAAAAAGAAACTCCTGGTTTTATTGTTAACAGAATGTTGTCGGCTTTAGTAGATGAAGCTTATGAACTATACGATGAAGGAATAGCAGATTTTAAAGATATAGATCTTGCTATAAAAAAAGGGCTAAATCATCCTCTAGGTCCATTTGAACTTTCAGATTATTCAGGTTTAGATATACATTATTATGCTAAATTAAAAAAATTTGAAGAATCTGGGAATTCTAAAGATAAACCAAAAAAATTTTTGGAAGAGAAAGTTGCAAATGGTGATTTAGGAGTAAAAACTGGGAAGGGTTTTTATGAATACAAAAAAGATTAAATTATTCAAAAATCTGTGTCTTTTAGATTAAACATAACTTCTTTGATAGGCTTTATAATTAGGATAATTCTTTCAGTTTGTATAGGAAAGGGATAAAGTTTGTCCCAATATTTTCTTGATAATTTGTCAATATTATCTCTTGCTTCTTGACCAGTAATTTCTCCGACTACCTCACCTCTAATTTCAACAAATTTAAATGGGTCATCATGCTTCCAAATCATCACTGTCACTCTCGGGTCTTTTAATATATTTTTATACTTGAATCTATGAATTTCTGTATTTATTAAAATATTTTCACCATCTGTGTCAACCCACATAACATGTGTTTGTGGGACACCATCTTTAAATAAAGTTGTAAAAGCTGCATAATTTGGTCCAGAGGCCATTTGAATAGTTTTATAGTCTAGCTTCATCTGTTAGATTATAGTTTATGAAAGTAGTTTTACAGCGAGTTAAAAGTGCATTTGTAGAAGTTGAACAAACTAAAATATCAGAAATTTCTAAAGGACTCTTAATATTTTGGGGTATTGAGAAACTAGATTCTCAAGTCGATAGTGAGGTACTTGTTAATAAGGTATTAAATTTGCGTATATTCTCTGATGAAAATCAAAAAATGAATAAATCTATTTGCGATATTAATGGAGAAATTTTAATTGTAAGTCAATTCACACTTGCCGCAAATACACTTAAAGGAAACAGACCTTCATTTATAAATGATAAAGATCCTAATGAAGCAGAAGATATGATTGATCATATTGTTTACCATTTATCAAAATCAGTTACAACAAAGACAGGAATTTTTGGAGCAATGATGAACGTTGGATTGATTAATGATGGACCTGCAACCTTTATTCTTTCCAGTAAAAATGGAAAATTGACACCTTAAGCTGATTGCAAATTTACTTTATCCGAAGGTCTTTTTTTTTCTAATTGCTTATCTAAATAATATTCGTCTCCAGCCCAGAGGTGTAATCCTAATCCTAATTTCATTGCACATCTTTTGAATGCATCAGATTCTGCATGCTTGGCATTAGAACCATCATTCTTTTGATCTGACTCAACATCTCCAATAGAAGTTATAGTCACTAGTTTTCCGTCTATTTCTACTGTTAATTTACCAAAGCAGCCAACTACTTTGCCGGTTGATTCTTGTCTAATTAATTCAATAACTTCCCAATTATATGGTCCACAAACTTCTAGTAATCTTTGTGTTATCACTGCGTGTGGAACATAGTTTCCAAATTTTCCTTTTGGAGCTTGTTTCACCCATTCTTCGGGAAATTTTCTAGATAATTCATATAGTTGTATCATTTTCTTCTCTCCATTTCTTTTAATTCTTTAGCCCAGACAGGTGCGGCTTCATTATTAGTCTTAATAACTTGTAATTTTGGTTCCGTATCCCATTCTTTCTCGATAAAAGTGTCTCTAGCTAATTGAAGATCCATGCCCTTCTTTTTTGCTACAGCATCTAAACCTCTTAGTTTTGGAACAAATGTGTTACCACAAATAGCTACTAAATTTTCAAGTTCATTCTCTGAAAGTTTTTTTTCAGTCGCCCAGTCTAAAAGTCTTTTTAGATCAATTGTTTTAGACTTGTAGCTTTTTGAGTAACTAAAAACAGTATCGGCAATTTTAATAGCACCTTTATCCATAACATCAAAAGCAATTTTATTATCAACAAATTTATTTATTTTTGAAGTGCTATCTTTTGCTTCAAGTGAAACCCCTCTTGCAACAAAGAGTTCTTTTGGTTCTTCAATAGAGTGCAATTCAGTATTTTCTAAATCTTGTTCACCACTCTTAGCTATTTCCCAAATTAAATCTTTCATAAAATCCTCCTAAAATTATGCTGCTTCATCATACATTCTATGACATTCACAATTGTCATTATGATTACTGCAAATAAATTTTGCGTTTAATCCAACAGATTCCATTAATTTAAGTAATTCATTGTTATTCATAATTAATAAAATAGAAACGAACTAAGACAAAAAATAAAATATCAGGTATTTTTATAAAAAAACAATATAATATTAACTTGTAGTGATAGAAGAAAATAATCTATTTGAGTCACCTATGTACAACGAAGTTATTCGTCAGTACGAACAAGTAGCTGATATTATAGATTTAGACCCCAATATTCGTGAACGATTAAAACTTCCTCAGAGATCCTTAGTGGTAACATTTCCATTTCGAAGAGATGATTATGATGAGGTTGAAACAGTAATTGGTTACAGAGTTCAACATGTATTGTCAATGGGTCCTACAAAAGGAGGAATAAGATATTCTCCTGATGTCACTTTAGGTGAAGTTACAGCTCTTGCTATTCTCATGTCATGGAAATCGGCTATAGTAGGGTTGCCTTATGGTGGCGCTAAAGGTGGTGTTGCAATTGACCCAACCCCTTTAACTAGATCAGAAAAACAAAGAGTTACTCGCAGATATACCGCAGAACTTTTGCCAATAATTGGAGTAGATAAAGACATACCAGCACCAGATTTAGGTACAGATGAACAAACTATGGCTTGGATCATGGACACTTATAGTAATTTTGTTGGATACGCTCAACCAGGTATAGTCACCGGTAAACCTGTTTCTTTAGGAGGTTCAATAACTAGAAGGGAAGCAACTGGTAGGGGTGCAGTAGCTATTGGCAAAGCTGCAATGGAAAAAATAGGAATGAAATTTGAAGCTTCTACTGTTGCGATACAGGGTTTTGGAAATGTTGGTAAGTACGCTGCATTAGCTGCGTTTGAACTAGGTGCAAAAGTAGTGGCGGTTAATGACTTAGGAGGGTCAATTACTAATAAAAAAGGTTTAAACATTCCAGAACTTTTCAAACATATCGCTAAAAATAGTTCTGTAAAAGATTTTGAAGGTGGAAATAATTCTGAAGAAGATATCATTGAAACTGATTGTGATATTTTAATTCCAGCTGCTGTCGGAGGTGTTATTACTTCTCATAACGTTAATAATGTAAAAGCAAAAGTCATAATAGAAGGTGCTAACTCACCCACAACAGTCAATGCAGATAACATTCTAAGTGAGAATGGAGTATTAATTATTCCCGATGTTCTTGCAAATGCTGGTGGAATAACAGCTAGTTATTTTGAATGGGTTCAAAATAAACAAATGTACTTATGGAAAGAATCTGAACTACATGAAAGATTAATTGATGTACTGTTAACTTCTTTTGAAGAAGTTTGGGCGATTTCTAAAAACCAAAATTGTGATTTGCGAACGGCTGCTTTAATTAAAGGAATTAAAAGAGTTGCTGCTTCAAAATTAACTCGTGGTTTATTTCCTTAACAGCTCAATTATTTCAGATTCAATATAATTCTTTTTGTTTTCAAGTTCTTCTAATTTAATTAAAATTTCATCTTTGGACAAGTTACTTATTGGACTTGATTGTGGGATTTCTTCACTATTTTTAATCATTTCTATTGCTGTAAGGTGTTCATTAAAATCTTCAATTTCTTCATTAAGTTTTCTAAGTTCTTCAGTATCTGGTGGGTCTTCATTAAATGCTGGACAAATTGGTTTAAAGTAACACCAATCACACAAAGGATTTGGAGTTGCTGGAAAGTCATTATTTTTAAAAGATTTTTTTATTTCGTTCCATATTTCAAGCACTTCTTCTTTAACTTCATTTAAAGAATCTTTTGTTACTTTTAATGAATGAATTGTTGAGTTTTTTAAATAAATTAGTTTTAACTCGGCTGGCATTTCTCCGAGCTCTTCTTTGATAAGAAGAGCGTATAGTTTGAGTGCAAAGAATCTCGGTTCTTTGTATTGAGCCATTGGTGCTTTACCACTTTTATAATCAACAATAACGAGTTCACCTTTTTCATTTCTGTCCATTCTATCTAATATGCCTCTTAAATTTAAATCTTCAATAGTGCCTCTGACCCATTTTTCTCTCTCTAAGGGTTCAAATGAGGTCGGGTCTTCCATAGTCATATAATTATTTAAAAGTTTTAATCCATCAATACCCCAATCACGTTCCTCTTCAACGGAATCAAATAAATCAAAATGGTCATCATTTCCTCTAACTTTTGTCCAAGCATTCCTGAATAAATCATGAAGCTTTTCTAAAGTCCTGTCATTCTTTGGAAGGTCAAATAAGTCTTCTAATGCTTGGTGAACAGTGGTACCTTTTGCTTGTACCTCAGTAGTTGGTTCAGAAATTTTGTCAATATTTGCAAATTTAAATTGTTTTGGACAAGTTTTATACTGGGAGGCTCGTGATGGAGATAGATTTTTAATCATATATAAAGTATATCGATTTTAATTTACAATTTTGTAGAATACATATGTGAATAAAGTATTAAAAGTTTTACAAATTATCGGACTAGTCACATTTTTGTTCTATTTTATAAGCGGAATACTCTACAACTCCTTTAGCTGGTTTAATTTCCTTTTTGGGTAATCAAAATTGTTTATAACATGCTGTTGCTAAAGTTAAAAAAGTGGAAAAAATAAAAGTAGCAATTCTTGGCGTTGGAAATTGTGCTAGTTCGTTTGTACAAGGGATTTATTACTACAGTAATGCTGAAAATGAAGATGGTCTAATTTCAGATGTAATTGGCGGATATAAAGTATCTGATATTGAAGTTGTAGCTGCATATGACATTAATGCTTCTAAGGTTGGAAAAGATTTAGGGGAAGCTATATACGCAGAGCCAAACAATACAATGAAGTTTTTTGATGTTCCTCATATTGGGGTAACTGTAGAACCTGGTGTTGTGCATGATGGCATAGGAAAGTTTGTTAAAGATATTATTAAGGAAGTTCCTGATTCTAAGAATTTTGAGGAATCTTTAAAAAATTCTGGGGCTGAAATTTTAATAAACTTGTTACCAGTTGGCTCAGATAAAGCAGCAAAGTTTTATGCTCAAAGTGCAATCAATACAAACATAGGATTTATAAATTGCATCCCTGTTTTTATAGCTAGAGATCCAGAATGGTACAAAAAATTTAAAGACGCTAGAGTTCCTTTGATTGGCGATGATATTAAAAGCCAAGTAGGTGCAACTATCGTGCATAGAGTTCTTGCTCAACTTTTTTCTGACAGAGGTGTAAAACTTAAAAATACTTATCAATTAAATGTTGGTGGGAATATGGATTTTTTGAATATGCTTGAAGAAGACAGATTGGAAACAAAAAGAACAAGCAAAACTTCATCTGTAACCTCCGTAGCAAATCGAGGGAAAGGAATTGCTCCAGATAATGTAAGAATTGGACCTTCTGATTATGTAAAGTGGCTTGAAGATAGGAAAAAGGCTTTTATTCGTCTAGAGGGAGTAGCATTTGGTGGTGCTCCTTTAAATATAGAAGTCCAGTTAGAAGTTTGGGATTCACCCAATAGTGCTGGAGTAACAATTGATGCTGTAAGGTATATGAAATTCTTTAAAGACAAGGAAGA
The DNA here is from genome assembly GCA_041234785.1 of Candidatus Actinomarina sp. GTDB lineage: Bacteria > Actinomycetota > Acidimicrobiia > Actinomarinales > Actinomarinaceae > Actinomarina. The sequence goes on from JBEROH010000039.1 coordinate 10,294, forward strand.
TATAGAGTCCTTGGATTTGGTTTCTGCCTGGCTCATGAAAGCACCTGCTACAACACAAAAAGATAGTGATGTACTGATTAAATTACATGAATTAACCCATGTAGACAAACAAGATTAATTTAAAGAATTTTCAAAAATGTCAAGTGCTTCTTCAACTTGATTTAGAGGTGTTGTCAAAGGACCCATAAATCTTATAACATTACCATATTTTCCACAAGTAACTAACAATAAACCAGCCTCTTTGCATTTCTCTATAATTTCTAGAGCTTTTTCTTTATTTGGTTCTTTAAATTTTTTATCATTAACGATTTCCACGCCAATCATAGGACTGTAACCTCTTACGTCTCCAATGAAATCATATTTTTGATGTAGGTCATCTAATTTTGATTTCATAATAACTCCCTGATTAACTGCATTTTCTAGAACATTATCATTATCAAATACATCGAATACACCTAACGAAGCAGCACAAGATATAGGGGAAGCACCAAAAGTACTTCCTATTCCAGCATCATGTATTGAATCCATAATTTCAGACCTACCAACAACAGCTGCTAGTGGAAATCCTCCGGCAATACCTTTTGCTAGAGTTGCCATATCTGGCTCTACGCTTATAGTTTCTGAACCAAACATTTTTCCAGTTCTACCAAATCCAGTTTGAACTTCATCAAATATAAGTAATATGTTGTATTGATCACAAATATTTCTAAGTTGATTGATGAAATATTTTGAAGCAGGTATGTATCCACCTTCTCCTAATTGAATTTCAACAACAATTGCAGCTGTATCATTCGGGTCGATATCTTTTTTAAATAGAGCTTCTAGACTGTCCAGTGCTTGTTGGTCACTAATATTTCTATAATGATATGGGTATTCAGCATGCTTTACAAAATCTGCAAAAGGTCCAAAACCTTCTTTATAAGGTTTATCTTTACCAGTTAAACTCATAGCAAGATAGGTTCTTCCATGAAAACCACCTTTAAAAGATATTATATTTTTTTTATTTGTGTAGTACCTTGCAATTTTTACAGCATTTTCAACGGACTCAGCACCGCTATTAACTAAAAAAGTTTTTGTAGAATTTTTAATAGGGTATCTTTTGTTAATTTCCTCTGCAACTAGAACCGCATTTTCATGTGGAGCAAAAGCAAAACATGAATGTGAAAAATTTTCAAGTTGTTTTTTTACACGATCAACAACTGTTGGGTTTAAATGGCCAGTATTAAGCACAGCATATCCACCAACGTAATCTAGGTATCTTTTGCCATCAGAATCCCAAATCTCGGCATTTTTTCCTTTAACTATAAATTTATCCAATGTGCTATACCAAGCACTTGGAATGTTCGATGTTATTTTGTCATTATCTAATATCATTATTTAAGGTTACTGTAACTTATTTATTATTAATACTCAATTTTGTAAGCACTAAAATAAAAACATGGAATATTATTTATTAAGAATACCAGCGTATTTAAGCATCAGTCTTTGTGGTTCTGTTGGAATTTATTTTTTATTTATTCATTTTTATAAAATCAACTCTTCACAATTCTTTTCTAAACTATTAATTCAATTTTCATTATTTTCTGTTTTATCGCAGTCTTTAATTACAATTTATTACTCTCAAATATCTCCAGTTGGCTCTATGGCTGTTTTTTATAGTATTGTAAATTTATTTATTTTGATTTTTTTAT
>JBEROH010000040.1:0-20552 GCA_041234785.1 Candidatus Actinomarina sp.
GAAAATTAAAGACTTTGAGACATTATGAGTTAGCCTTAGGCCAGTTAGTAAAAATTAAGCTTTTCACTCCAGTAAATGGTGATTATTTATTAGAGGGTATCATAAATGAAGTTCATGAACATGTAATAAATTTATCAGTAAATGAAGAAACAGTAATTTTAAATATAGATGAAATAAAAAATGCAAAAATTGAATTTAAACAATTCAAAGAAAAAATTAAAGGATAGAAATGAAATTAGGTAGTGAAAGCAAGCAAGCAATTGAATCTTTAGCACTAGACAAAGGTGTAGCTGTTGACAGTATGTATGAAGCTTTAGTTTCTGCATTTAGATCTGCTTATATGAGAATTCCAGGTGCTGCTGAAGAAGCACGTGTAACTTTAGATCCAGATTCTGGTGAAGTTCTAATTTATGCGCAAGAACTAGATAATGACGGGAATGTAATTGAAGAGTGGAAAGCAGAACTAGATGAAGACGAATTTGGAAGAATTGCTGCACAGTCATTTAAACAGATGATGACATCTAAAATTCGTGATGCAAAAAGAGCAACAGTTTTAGAAGCTTATATTGGTCGAGAAGGTGAATTAATAACAGGTATTGTTACTCAATTTGACCCAAGGTTTAATCAAACAATATTAGACTTACAGGATGCTGATGCAGTTATTCCTTCTGGTGAGCGTGTACCATTCGAAAGGTTAGATAGAGGAAACAGAGTCAAAGCTTTAATTATTGAAGTACGTGAAGACGCTAAAGGTACTCCAATCATTGTAAGCAGAAGCAAACCCGAGTTCATTCAGCGTTTACTTGAACTTGAAGTTCCAGAGTTAACAGACGGTACAGTTGAATTACGTGCTATAGCTAGGGAAGCTGGTAGTAGAACTAAAATTGCTGTTTTTTCTAATGATTCAAATGTAGATCCTAAAGGTGCATGTGTTGGTTCTAGAGGAAATAGAGTAAGGCAAATTGTAAACGAATTAAGAGGAGAAAAATTAGATGTTGTTGAATGGAGAGAGGATAAAGTTCGCTTCATAAAGGAAGCTTTGGGTCCTGCCGACATTGAAGATGTAGAAATTAACGAAGAACTAAAAACAGCGAAAGTTACAGTCAAGGACAACCAACTTTCTTTGGCTATAGGTAAAGAAGGGCAGAATGCAAGATTAGCAGCTAAATTAACTGGAAATAAAATTGATATTCAAGTATTAGGAGATACTCCTGTAGTTGAGGAATCTGTAGTTGAGGAATCTCTAGTAGAGGAATCTGTAATAGAGGAATCTATAGTTGAAGAATCTATAGTTGAAGAAGAAAACTCAGGAAATGAGGAAGAATAAATGCCTAAAAAGCGTATTCATCAGATTGCTAAAGAACTTGATATAGCTTCAGCTGATGTGCTTTTTCATGCCAAAGAACTTGGAATTGAAGTAAAAACTGCTTCTTCTGGTTTATCTGAGGAAGAGGAAAGCTTAGTAAAGCTAGCTTTATTCCCAGAAAAGGAAGATGTAAAAGAAGTTGATGATACTAACTCTTTAGAAGTTAAATTAGAAGACGAACCTTCAAAGGTTGAAAATTTAGAACCTAATGATAATCTCTCCGTAGATGTTGAAAAAAATGTAGAGATTGTTGAAATTACAAAAAATTCATCTCCAAACGCAATAAGTTCAATTATCAATATTGATGCTGTTCAAATCGTGAGTGATTTAATGTCTATGGGCATAATGAAAGCTATTGATACACCACTTGATGATTCTGAAATAGAAAAAATATTAGAAAAGTATGATTTAATGGCTGATTTAATTGACGAAGTTATAATTTCCAGGGGAGATTTAATTGAATTTCAAACTTTTGAAGATAAGCCTGAAGAATTAAAACTTCGGGCTCCAATTATCACGGTTATGGGTCACGTCGACCATGGAAAAACTAGTTTACTTGATTTTATTAGAAATGAAAAAGTTGCAGCTGGTGAAGCAGGAGGTATTACACAGCATGTAGGAGCTTACAAAGTAGATTTGGGTGAAACCGGCATTACTTTTATTGACACACCTGGTCACGAAGCTTTTACTCAAATGAGGGCTAGGGGAGCTAACGTAACAGATATTGTTGTATTAGTTGTCGCTGCAGACGATGGAGTTATGCCACAGACAATAGAGGCTATAAATCACTCAAAAGCAGCTAATGTTCCGATGGTGGTCGCAATAAATAAATGCGACTTACCTGATGCTAATCCTTCAAAGATTAAAGCTGAGTTAACAAAATATGGAGTAGTTTCTGAAGATTTAGGTGGAGATACACCAGTTGTAGAAGTATCTGCAACTAAAGGAACAGGCATTGATGATTTATTAGAAACCCTAGCATTAATTGCAGAAATTGAAGAGTTAAAAGCTAATTACACCACAGAGGCTTCAGGATACGTAATCGAATCAAGAATGGAAATAGGCAAAGGTAATGTAGCAACCGTTATCGTAACAAGAGGAACATTAAAGCAAGGTGACTTTTTATATGCTGGTCAGTCATTTTGTAGAGTAAAATCAATGTTTGATCATAATAATAAAACGCAAAAAACTATTGTACCTGGAACACCAGTAGACATAATAGGTTGGGATGAATCCCCAACAGCTGGTGACCAATTTGTTTCAGTTAAAAATCAAAAAGAAGCTAAAGATAAAGCAGAACAAAATAAGATTAGACTTAAAAACCATGAAAATACATCGTTTTCAGTTCAATCAAGAATTTCAGATATGATGAAGCTTTTGCAAGAAGGTGAATTAAATACTGTAAACATCATTCTTAAAGCCGATACAAACGGTTCAGTTGAAGCTATTAAAGATGGTATTAATAAACTTGCCACTGAAGAAGTTAACATACAAATTGTTCACTCTGCGGTAGGTGGAATTATTCTTTCAGATGTGGATTTAGCTAGTGCAACGCACTCAATCATAATTGGTTTTAATGTACGTCCTGATGGACAATCAAGAACTATGGCACAAAGCAAGGGTATAGATGTAAGAACTTACAACATCATTTATGAGTTATTAGACGACATTTCAGAAGCTGTTCTTGGTCAAATGACTATAAAAACAGAAGAAGTTGTGATAGGGATGGTAGCAGTAAGAACAACATTCCGAGCTCCAAAAGTTGGTGTTGTTGCCGGATCAGTTGTTGAAGAAGGTCGCGTTGAACTAAATGCTAAGGCAAGGCTATTAAGAAGTGGAGTTGTAATCTTTGAGGGAACAATTATCTCTTTAAGAAGGTTTAAAGATAATGTGAATGTTGTTACAGAAGGTCTTGAGTGCGGTATTGGACTTTCAGACTATAAAGATATTAAAGAAGGTGACGTAATAGAAGTACTTGGAGAAGTTGAAGTATAATTTACTAAAATGAGCAATCAAAAACGCGGAGGTAGAGTTAATAGAATAAATCCTCTTATTCAGCAAATTGTTTCCAATGCATTACTAAGGAATTCTGATCCAGTTTTAAATAAAGCTACTGTAACATATGTTTCTACATCACCCGATCTAAAGAAAAGTGTTGTATTTGTATCAACTTTAGAAGGAAATGAAGGAACTTTAATTAAATCATTAGAAAAAAGTAGAGTAAAAATTCAGAAAGTCCTTGGTAAAGAATTGACAACTAGAAATATCCCAAAATTATTTTTTGAAGTTGACAGCACATTTAACAACGTAACAAGAATTAATGAATTGTTAAATAAAGTAGATTTTAATGAGTAATTTATTTGAAATTGAAAATCTTGGTCAAATACTTATTACTGGACATGTCAATCCAGATGGTGATGCTTTAGGTTCCGCTTTAGCTTTTAAATTAATACTTAAGCAAAAAAACATTGAGGCTGATGTTTGTTTTGATATATCAAATTCTTTACCGACTAATCTCGACCACTTACCATTAGAACTTGTTAATAAAGAAGCCAAGAATCAATATGATACTGTTTATGTTTTTGATTGTGGATCTTCTGAAAGACTTGGTAAATATGAATCACTAGCTTTAAATGCAGAGAATATAATAGTTGTAGATCACCATATAAATCCAACATTTGGTACATTACAGATCATAGATCCAACAGCTGCAAGCACTACTCAAGTATTATTCAGAGAGCTAGAGTCAGATAATATTTTGATTACAAAAGAAGTAGCCAACTGTTTAATGACTGGTTTAATAACTGATACAGGTCGTTTTCAGTATTCGAATACAAACTCAGAAGTTTTTGATATTGCTTCGAAACTAATGAAGTATGGTTCTGACTTAACGATGATTAGTGAAAATATATATGGTTCAGTTCCATTAAACGCGATGATTTTACAAAGTAAAGTTTTAGAGAGAATGGAATTATTTACTAAAGAAAAGTTGATAGTTTCTTTTATTCTTCAAACAGACTATAAAAAATATAAAATTGAATCTTCAGAAGTTGATTTTCTAATAGACTCAATTCGTTTAGTAAAAGAATCTGAAATCGCATTGCTACTAAAAGAACAAACTGACGGTACATTTAAGGGAAGTTTACGTTCAAGAACACAAGTAAACGTTCAAGAAATTGCTTCAGAATTTGGTGGTGGTGGTCATAAAGCTGCATCTGGATTTTCTTCTTCTTTAGAAAAAGATCAGATAGTTGATATTGTCAGAAATGCAATTAGTAAACAACTCTAATTTTTATCTCTTTGATAAACCTATTACTTGGACATCTCAAGATTTGTGCACAAAAATAAAAAAAAATTTTAAATTTAACAAAGTTGGACATTCTGGAACTTTAGATCCCAATGCGAAAGGATTGATGTTAGTAGCTATTGATGGGTACACTAAATTATTTGATTATATTGATAATACAAATAAAAGTTACTTAGTCACAGCTTTGCTTGGTTATAGTTCGCCAACACTTGATATAGACTCAGAAGTAATTCTGGTTAAAAAAATAACTTCAAAAAAATATTCAAAAGAGATTAATGAGTTTTTAACAAATCTTCTAGGAAAATCTTCACAAACCCCACCTATTTATTCAGCAATTAAAGTAAAAGGCAAAAGGTTATACAAATATGCAAGACAAAATAAGGTTGTAGACATTCCGAGCAGAGACATTTATGTAAGCAATATAGATGTTCATGGTATTTATGAAAATAAAGTTGTTTTCGAAATTTCAGTTAGTAAGGGAACCTATATACGAAGTATCGTGAGTGATTTAGGCAAATATCTTGGAACATCAGCAATTGTTGAAAGTTTAGAAAGAATTAAGATAGGAAATATAGACAATAGTAACATATCATTAGTAAAAAATGTTGAAGCGTTAAATTCTTCTTCGAAAATTTCAGCTTTGGACTGGAAAGAAGTTATTAATATTCCCTACATTGATTTAGATAGTGAGTACTATCAAAATATTAAAAATGGTCAGCTATTACCAAAAGATCTATTTAAAAACAATAAGAAAAATATGATTAGCATATCAAATAAAATTGTTGCTGTATATAAGCCGTTTGATAGTTTATTTTTTAAACCAGAAAAAGTGCTTATATGAAGGTTTTTAGTTCTTTTGGAAACAATGAAAATATTGAAGATTCTGTTCAATCAACTTGTATAGGTGCATTTGATGGTGTTCACTTAGGGCACCAAAACTTAATTCAAAAAACAAAAAATATTAGTAACTCTTTTCAGATTGTAACGTTTGATAAGGTACCTAAAAACTACTTCGACTCAAATCATAAGCTATTATCAACGAATGAATTTAAATCTAAAATTTTTTCTAATTTTAAACCGAAAAATCTTATATTTCTTAGATTTGAAGAAATTAACCAGTTATCACCTGAAAAATTCTGTTTATTTTTGAAACAAAATTTAAAAACTAAAGATATATTTGTAGGAAAAGATTTTAAATTTGGAAAAAATCGTTCAGGTGATGTCTCTTATTTGATTAATTATTTTGGGAATAATTCAATTCATATTATTGATGATTTCAAAATTGATAATATAAAAGTATCTTCAACTTTAATTAAAAATTTACTTAACGATGGAAACGTCACAACTGCTAATCAATATTTAGGTTATGAGTATGAAATTGTAGGAAATGTTATAGGTGGTGAAAAAAGAGGAAGTACAATTGGATTTCCTACTGCAAATTTAAATTTTGATCAATCACTTATGCTTCCAAAAAAAGGTGTATATAAAGTTAAAGTTAAAATTGACAGTAAAGAATTCCTTGGCATCACAAACATTGGAACAAAACCAACTTTTAACAATAAAGATGATATTTCTTTTGAAGTTCATATTTTGAATTTTTCAAATATGATATACGGTAAAGATATTTCAGTTAATTTTTTGAAGTTTATTAGAGAGGAAAAAAAATTTAGCGGTGTCAATGAATTAATTAATCAAATTAAAAAAGATATAGCTTCAATTAATTAAATAGAAATTTTGTCACATTAGATATATCACCTACTATTATTATCTCGAATGACAACAAAGCAAGAAATTATAAAAGAATACGGTAAATCCGATACGGATACAGGCTCCGCTGAGGTTCAAGTTGCTTTATTAACTAAAAGAATAAATCAATTAACTGAACATTTAAAAACTCACTCAAAAGATCACCATACAAGAAGAGGTCTTTTGATGCTAGTTGGAAAAAGAAAAAGACTGCTTCAATATATGCAGAATCATGATGTTCAAAGATACCGTAATATTATAGAAAAACTTGGCTTAAGAAGATAAAAATTGACCTTGTGTTGTTAATTGAGAGCTTTTGCTGAAAGCTGACAATTAATAACCTTGGTCTAGAAAGAGGTTATATGCCTATTAATAATATAAAAATTGCTATTGGAAACTCAGAAATAAGTTTTGAAACTGGAAAATTAGCATTGCAAGCACCCGGTGCTGTTGTGGTTAACTCTGGTGATACAAACATTTTAGTTACAGCTGTAGCAAATACTTCAGTTAGAGAAGGAATTGATTTCTTCCCTTTGACAGTTGACGTTGAAGAAAGAATGTATGCTGCAGGTAAAATACCTGGTGGATTTTTTCGTCGTGAAGGAAGACAAACAGAGAAAGCTATTTTAGCTTCAAGGCTAATTGACAGACCTTTAAGGCCATCATTTAAAGACGGTTTTAGATGTGAGACTCAAATTATTGTGACTGTACTTAGTGTAGATAATGAAAATGAGTACGATATACTTGCACTAAATGCTGCATCCTTAGGGCTACAACTCGCAGGAGTACCTCTTGAATCACCTGTTGGAGCGGTAAGAATGTCTTTGATTGACGGTTCATGGGTAGTTCAAGCTAAAAATTCTGAACTGGTAAATTCTGTATTTGACATGGTGGTTGCCGGTAAATTAAACAGTAATGATGAGATCGATATTGTAATGGTCGAAGCTGGAGCAAGTGAACAAGCTTTTTCACTTATAGACGAAGGAAAGCAAGCTCCTACGGAAGATGTAGTTGCAGATGGTATTGACCAATCAAAAGCATTTATTCTTCAATTAATAAATACTCAAAAAGAATTAGTTGCTCAACGAGAAGTTCCTGTAATTGATTGGCCAATTGTTCAAGATTATTCAGAGGAATTGAGAAATGAAATTTCTTCAAAGCACCAATCTTTAATTGATGAAGTTACAGCTGTTATTGATCGAAAAGATAGAAGTAGCAAGCAATCACAGTTAGAAACTAAAGTTCTGGAAGAATTTTTGAATGAAAACAAAGATAATGAAAAGTCTGTTCAACTTGCTTTTAAATCTTTAATCAAAGAATCTGTTCGAAATAGAGTTATTTCTGGTGGCCCAAGACTCGATGGACGTACACCTACCGATATAAGAGAAATATCCGCAGAAATAAATCTACTTCCTATGGTTCATGGCTCTTCTTTATTCTTAAGAGGGGAGACACAAGTTTTAAATGTAACTACCTTAGGTATGTCAAGGCTAGAACAAATGCTAGACACAATTGATACTGTTACTTCAAAGAGGTATATGCATCATTACAACTTTCCTCCTTACTCAACTGGGGAAGCTTATCCAATGAGAGGACCAAAAAGAAGAGAAATTGGACATGGAGCATTAGCAGAAAAAGCTTTAGTTCCAGTAATACCTCCAAAAAGTGAATTCCCGTATACAATTCGTGTAGTTAGTGAAGCAATTTCATCAAATGGATCAACTTCACAAGCTTCCGTATGCGCTTCAAGTCTTTCTTTGATGGCCGCAGGAGTTCCAATTAGAGAACATGTAGCGGGTATTGCAATGGGATTAATATCTAAAGATAATAATTTTGTTACATTAACTGATATTTTAGGTTCTGAAGATGCTTTAGGAGACATGGATTTTAAAGTTGCTGGTACTAGGAATGTTATCACTGCACTGCAGTTAGATATGAAAATTGAAGGTCTACCTTCAGATGTGTTAAGGAAAGCACTAAATCAAGCAATGGATGCTAGACATCATATTCTTGATATCATGGAAGACACGATTAGTGAACCTGCAGAATCATTATCTGGTAATGCTCCAAGGTTGATTTCAATAGAACTACCTAAAGACAAAATAGGAGAGGTTATTGGACCAAAAGGTAAAAATATTAGAAAAATAGAAGAAGAGACTGGTTGTTCAGTAGAAATTGATGATGACGGACTTTTAACATTAGGTTCAACCGAAGAAGAATCTTTAATTAAAGGTAAAGAAATGATTATGTTGATTATTGACCCTCCAGAACCAGAAATAGGTAAAGAGTATGATGGTGAAATCGTAAGCGTTGCTACTTATGGTGCATTTATTAATATTTTACCTGGAAGAGATGGATTGCTCCATGTTTCTAAATTTCATTCATCAAAAAGAGTTAATAACACTGAAGCAGTAGTAAGTGTTGGAGACAAAATTAAGGTCAAAGTTGATTCTGTTGAAAATGGCAAGGTAAGCTTGTCACCAATAGAAGACTTAGAAATCCCAGAGTCTGCTGGATCAGATAAAAAAGGAAATGACAATAATAAAAGAAGTTCATCTAGTGGTAGAAACTTTGTTAAAAAATCAGATGATAGGAAAAAACCAAATGATGACAAATCTAAATCAAATCGAAAAAGAGTTTCCTTTGAAGATGATTTTGAAAAGGGTCTTTAAGCTATTTTCTATTTCCGGTTAAGTTCATAGGGTTTGTTGGTTCTGTAGTTACAAAAGAGTTTGGTGTAATTGTGGAAACTATTTTTAATACTTCTTTAACTTTTTTTCTAGGAGTAACACACCAAGCTATTGTAACTTCTCCGTGCATCCCTTCACCATTTATAATCGTTACACCGTAACCTTTTTCTCTTAATTCTTTTGCTAGTTGAATACTTTCTTCTCCCTTAGGAGAAAAAATTCTTACAACTACATCTCCAATAGCAATTGTAGACTCTATATAAGATCCAACTATTGTTCCACTTGCAAAACCTAGTGCATATCCTGTTATAACTATTGGAGCATTTAAATCTTGAATTACCTGTGAAATAGCTACAACCCATATTGCAGATTCAATAAAACCAAGAACGGCACCAAAATATGGCTTTCCTTTGTTAACATAAAGAGTTCTTAATGTTCCTAAAGTTTGGTCAAGTAAACGTAATAGAAAAATCGAAAGAGCTGGGAGAATTAATTCCATAATTAAGTTACAGTTTAGACAAGTTTTTTAACTAGCTCCTCATAAACAGCTTTCATTTTCTTATGAGTTTCTTCAACGAGTTGATCAATATTTTCCTTAGTGTATTTTGATAAATCAATTGGTTCGAGAGAATTAATAATAGCTTTTCCACTAGTCATATATTTTTTACCTTTTGGCCAAATATCTCCAGTACCCGCGATTACAACGGGAAGTATTCGTATATTATTTTCTAGCGCAATGTGAAATGCTCCAGATTTAAATGGTAGAAAGTTTGTATTTTTTGCTCTAGTTCCTTGGGGATAAACCATAAGTGACCATCCATTTTTAAACAGTTGTTTTGCTTGGTTGTTAATATTTTCTTTGTCGTTTGATAAAGTTCTATCTATTTTTATAAAATTAAAAGATTTCATTGCTGTCTTAAACACTGGTAATTTAAACGCTTCTTTTTTTGCCATGAAAACCCATTTAATTTTTAAAAATTTAAAAAGTAACATAGAATCTAAATTAGAGAGGTGGTTAGAAATTACTACATACGGTTCATTTTTTTTATAATCAAAATTTTTAATAAAAGTTGTTTTAGCTCTAGCAGCCCACATCCATGGATATACCCAACTTTGAGCGATATAGTATTTTATAAAAGTATATTTATTAAATAAACTTACAAACCAAATAGAGTATGTTACCGGTATTGTGTAAATAGCCATTAACAATAAATTGAACCAAGTTAATATTCTGTTCATAATCATGTAGTAAGTTTACAGTAAAATGAATACGATATATATAAAATGATTGAAAAACAAATATTAAGAAGTCAAATAAAAAAAACTTTAACATCAGAATTTTTATTACATAACTCAGTAAAAAAAACCATAAATGAACTTTTGATTGGTAAGAAAGTCTGTACATATATGCCTTTGAAAAATGAAATTGATATTAATAATTGTTTTGACAATGTAAAAGAATTATTCACAACTTACGTCAATCAAAATGGAGTATCGATTACTACTTTGAAAAAACCATTTGAAATTAATAAGTATGGAGTTTTACAACCATTAATTAATACAAATGAAAAGACAATTGATATATTTATAGTTCCTGGAGTAGCGTTTGACATTACAGGAAATCGTTTAGGAAGAGGTGTTGGATTTTATGACAAATTGCTTGCTAAATTTCCGAACTCAATAAAGATTGGAATTGCCCATGAAAGTAATATCTTAGATACAATTCCTTTTGAAGCACATGATGTAAAAATGAATAAGATAGTTACCTCTTCGAAAATATATGATATTGAAATATAGTAAGGTGTTTACATGGAAGTTAGTGTTAATGTTGGATATTTTGGTCCTCACATAACTAATGAGAAAGATTTTATTAAAGAGTTAGATAAAATTGGAGTTAGTTGTATTTGGACTGCTGAAGCATATGGATACGATGCGGTTACTCCACTTGCTTACTTTTCTGCATTAACTGAAAAAATGAAAATTGGATCAGGAATAATGCAAATTCCTGGTAGAACTCCAGCAATGACGGCAATGACAGCTGTTACCTTAGATAAAATCTCAAAAGGTAGATTCAGACTTGGTTTAGGTGTGTCAGGTCCTCAAGTAGTCGAGGGTTGGCATGGTGTAGCTTATGGAAAACCATTAAAAAAAACTAGAGAATATGTTGAGATTTTGAGAAATATATTTGAAAGAAATGGCAAGACAGAGTATACAGGTGAGTATTTTAACTTACCTTACAAAGGTATTGACGCAACTGGTTTAGGAAAACCCTTAAAATTAATTGAAAAACCTTACAGATCTAAAATTCCGATTTACTTAGCTGCTATTGGTCCTAAAAATATAGAATTAGCAGCTGAAATTGCAGATGGGTGGTTACCATTTATGTATTCACCAACTTTAGGTGATAAATTTTTTAATCAGTATTTACAAAAAGGATTTGAAAAGTCGAACAATCTCAATAAAAACAATGAGTTTCAAATAGTAGCTGCTGTATATGCAAAAATTTGTTCAGATAATGAAAAACATCAGTATCTAGAGCCTGCTAGGTCTACTTATACTCTCTATGTTGGAGGTATGGGAGCTAAAGGAAAAAATTTCTATTTTGATTTAATGTGTGCATATGGTTTTGAAGAATTGGCATTTAAAATACAAGATTTGTATCTATCTGGTGATAAACAAGGAGCTGAAAAACTTTTTCCTAATGACCTTTTAGAGGATTTAACTTTAGTAGGTACAAAACAGCAAATTCGAACCAAACTCGATAAATGGATAGAATCTAATGTAACTGAGATATCATTGGCATTTCCTTTAGATATTGAAACTGTTAGTTTTATAAAAGAATGTGTTAAATGAGTCCGCTTTCAAACGAACAAATAAATGTAGCAACCTGGAAAATTCCAAGTCCTCTAGCCATAGTGGGATCAAGTTATGATGGTCAATTTAACGGTATGACAGCAAGTTGGATTACCCAACTAAGCATGGATCCTGTTCTTATAGGTGTTGGTATTGACAATAAGAGCTTAACCCATAAATTAATGACAAATAATTTAAATTTTTCATTAAATTTTTTTTCCAACGATTACACAAAAGTGTTTGTTAAATTTTCAAAACCAGCAGAATATTCTGAAGGTTATTTAAATAGTGAACCTATATGGCTAACGGATAATAAAATTCCTATTTTTAAAAATGCAGTTATGTGGATTGAGTTAAAAACTAAAGAAATGAAAGACCTGGGTACTCATACACTTTATATAGGAGAATTGTCAAATTGTGAAACCAAAGAAGGTGACTTTAAGGTTGCCTATATGGGTGACACTAGAATGAAATACGGTGGAGTGCCTAGAGGAGGGCATTGAAGAATTGAATGAAAATCAATTTTGAATAAATATTGTTCGTTTCTTCTTTAATGTATTAATCAAAAAAATTTTGATAGGCTTTGTATAAATGAAAAAATATTTTAACTTTTTTATTACGAATATTTTATTAATAATTATTTTGCCTATTTTAAGAACATTAAATAAAAGTTTCTATGAATCAAAAATTTTACCTTTGTTAATTAAACAAGCATGTAGTTCTAACCCAATATCTCATCAACGTAAAAAAACCATTCCTCATGCTAAAGGTGTTGTTTTAGAAATAGGTTTTGGTACAGGATTGAACCTTGAATTTTATGATATAAATAAGTTAGAAAAATTAATTGCATTAGAACCATCTGATGCGTTAATTGCGTCTTCTATAAAATCTCTTCAAAACTTTAATATACCTTTTGAAATATTGAATTCAGTAGCTGAAAAGATACCTCTTGACGATCAGTCAGTTGATACAGTTGTAAGCACATACACCTTATGCTCTGTTGATCATATTGATAATGTATTATCTGAAATTAAACGAGTTTTAAAACCAGACGGTAAATTTATTTTTTCTGAACACGGTATTTCTCCCGACAAACTTACCTCTTTTATACAAAACAATATCAATTTTTTTTATCCAAAGGTTTCTGGTGGTTGTCATGTCAACAGAGACATTAAAACAGAATTAATTAGGCACTCCTTTATTCTTTTAGAGTGCAATACTATGTACATTCCAAGTACCCAAAAATTCCTCGGTTTCAATTATTGGGGTACTGCTTCATTAGAACGAAACAGTTAATTAAAGAGGGTGGATAACGTTTGTTACGACACCCCAAATATAAGCTTCACTTTCTTTTTCAATCACAATTTTTTTGTACTCATCATTCTCAGGAACTAGTTCAATATTGTTACCCTTTTTTTTATAACGTTTAACTGTTAATTCACCATCTACTACAGCAATAACAACCTTTCCATCCTCAGCCTTTAAACTTCTATCAACTACTAAAATATCATTTGGGAATATACCTGCATTTATCATTGATTCTCCAGAAGCTCTCACTAAAAATGTTGAAGCTGGATGCCTTACTAGGTACTGATTTAAATCTATTTTGTCTTCCAGATAGTCATCTGCTGGAGAAGGGAAACCTGCTGCAACTTTATTTCCATATAGTGGTATTTCATAAAGTCCATGGCTTATTACTTTTGATACATATTCAACTTTACTTATAGGTATACGGATTGCTTTTGTTTGTTCACCAAACTTTCCTTGCCCCTTTGGCCTACCAGCACCTTTTCTTGCTCCACCTCTTGGCATAAAAAATGTCTTTCTTTTCTTTTAGAATAGTGTACAGTATTCAAAGGAGTAGGTGTGTGAATAATAAAATTTTTGCCCTTGTAGATTGTAATAACTTTTATGCCTCGTGTGAAAGAGTATTTAACCCAAAATTAGAAGGTGAGCCGATTGTTGTTTTATCTAATAATGATGGTTGTGTCGTTGCACGATCGAATGAAGCAAAAGCTTTAGGAATACCAATGGGAGCTCCTTATTTCAAGTATGAACAACTAATCAGAAGGAATTCTGTTCATGTTTTTTCATCAAACTATACACTTTATGGAGACATGTCTGCCAGAGTAATGGCTTCTTTGAAGTCTTTAGTTCAGGACATTGAGGTTTACTCAATAGATGAAGCATTTTTGGATATCAGTAGTTTTCATTATTGTAACTTAGAAGAAACGGCAAAAGAGATAAGAAGTTTAATTAAGCAGTGGACAGGCATTCCGGTATCTATTGGAATTGGTCAAACAAAGACTCTCGCAAAAGTTGCAAATAGACAGGCTAAAAAATTTGAAGACTCAAATGTGTTTGATATCAGAAACATTAATAAAAGAGAAAGTATTTTAAAAGATTTAGCACTGGAAGAGATATGGGGAATTTCAACACGATGGGGTAGCAGGTTGAGGAAAATTGGCATTAAAACAGCACTTGAATTAGCTAATGCTAACCCTAGATACATCAGAAATACAATAAGTATTGTAGGAGAAAGAATACATCATGAACTAAATGGTGTCTCGTGTTTAGGAGTAGAAGAAGTAAAGAGTAAAAAAAACATTATTTCTTCAAAGTCTTTTGGAAGAAAGGTGAAGTCAGTTGCCGAACTAGAAGAAGCGGTTGCTAATTACTCAGCTAGAGCATGTGAGAAGTTAAGAGACCAAGGTTCAAGGGCACAAGGCATATATGTTTTTTTAAGGACTAGTCCTTTTGTTGACCCAAAAAAAAAATATAGCAATGGAATGAGTAAATTTTTTACAATTCCAACGAGCAATACATCTAAAATTATTAAAGAGGCAAAGCTTTTGACGCAGAAACTGTTTGTTTCTGGATTTGAATATCAAAAAATTGGAGTAATGCTATTGGAGATCAATGATGGTAAAAATGAACAGTATAGTTTTCATGAGAAGGAAGACTATATACGATCTGATAGCATTATGAAGACTTTAGACAGTATTAATAAGCGCTACGGTGCAAACGCACTCTCCTTAGGTGCTCAAGGATTAAAAAAAGATTGGAAAATGAAATCTGATAAAAAGACAAAAGCATTCACTACAGATTTACTTCAAATACCTTTTGTTAAGTAAGAAAAGTAAAACTCAATCTGTTTAAATAAAGTATATGACAAAATTCAATCCATATGCTAAATCTTTAGATGGGTTGGAAATATTAGATCCAGTAAAAAGTTTCTATGATTATTGCAAAGAAAGAGAAACTATAAGAATTAAAAGAGAAAGTGGAGAAAGCTTTCCCTGGAGCCAAGACAAGATTTTTCAGAATGGTAGATTTTTAAATGTTTTTAGAGAAGATGATAAAGTTAGTAAGTCAATTATTGAATTTGTCAACCCAGTAAAAGACGATTTAGAAGTATTAATACAAGCTGTGTTTTTTTTAAGATGGTGTAATAAAAGTGAAACAATCAAAAACCTTAGTCCTGAAATATTATCAGATTCAAAAAATTTAAAAATTATCCTTGAGGAATTAAAAAATTGGGAAAATAAAACTGCTTATCCAGTTGAAGATGTTTACTGGAAAGGAGTTAAATATTCTAGAATAGATGCAGCATCGATATTATTTGACCAAATTAAAACTGACCTTTTAGATATAATTATAGATTCCAATAAGGATGTCATATCGGCAACTAAAAATATTAATAAACATTTCCAAATGGTCAATGACTTTCCAATTTTTATGGCACTTATTGATATTGCATGGTTCAGAGAAGAATTAATACCAATAACTTCTAAAGTCCCTACAGGTATTGGTGCGGCACCTTATTTGGATATTTTGCAAAAGTTTTTAAAACTTGAATCCCACCAAGACGTAGCAGATAAAATGATTGACCTTCAAGGTCAATATTGGCCAAATGCTAAAAGAAAATTTTTCCCAATTGATATTGAGTATCAATCATGTGAGTGTAGAAAATATTTTAGTTATGTTAATGGAACAAAAGAATTTAAAGGAAAAAATAAATTTTTTGTAAAAACATAGGCTATAGATTTAAACTCTTCCAAATATTTCTTGTTGCAAAATACCAAAGTAATCCAAAACTAAAACCTATAACTGGAAATATTTTAAACATAATTAATGGACTATAAATTGAAGCAAGGTATCCAATCATTAAAGTAGATATAGTATTCGTAAAGAAAACTAAGGAATAATCGATTCCTGCAATTCTACCTCTTAATTTATCAGGGGTTAATATTTGTAATCCATAAGTTGAAAAAGCCCATTGTGAACCTCCTCCACTATGTCCAAGCACCAACAAAAATACAGTTAAAGGTAGGGACACTGAAAATGGTATTAGAAAGTAAAATAACCCCCAAGCCATTATGGATGGCCCTATGGTTTTTAATAATTGAGCATCAGTTTTTCCAAAAAAATATCTAACTAAAATTGGTCCAATTAAAGCACCAATACCCCTAGCTCCAAACATTAATCCTGTACCAAAATCTCCAGTTTTGTAGACATCATAAGAAAGAATTGTAAACAAAGACAATAATCCACTAGCTGAGATACTAAATGTAGCTTTTGTTAATACTAGTGAAAAAATTTCCTTTTTAGATTTTACAAAATTTAAACCATCAATAAAATTAATTTTCTCATTTGGTTTATTTTCACTTTTTGATTCACTGAGATCTTTTTTTATTGAAAAGACTATAAATGCAGAAATAACAAAAGTAAAAAAATCAATAGTAAATAAAGTTTCTCTTGATAGGACTGTTGTTAAATAGCCCCCGATACCAGCACCTATTCCTGCCATAATTCCCCAACTCGAAAAAAACAAAACATTAGCTTCAGCAAGATTTTCCTTCTTAACGACATTTGGTAGTGCAGCATCTGAAGTTGGCATATATGCAGCATTCACTACAGATAGCAAAGAAAATGAAAATAAAATAAAAATTACATTTTCTGTAGAAACAGCAAAGAGAATTAGTAAAACGACTAAACCACTTATAAATTCTGATATTGCAATTATTTTTCTTCTATCATATCTATCTGCTAAGTAGCCACCAAAACTCCCAAGTATAAACAATGGAGCACTTTGTACAACAAGCACAAGGGAAGTGATTAATGGATTTGCAGTTAATTCATAAACGATTCCAAGTAACGGTACTGTTAGTAGCCAGTCACCCCCAAGAGTTATTAATCTTGCTAAAAATAACTTTAAAAAGTCAGAATTTTTAGTTAATAAAAATAAGTATTTTTGAAAGTTTTCCATTTATTTAACTGTAACTGAACTTCACAATATGCATTATACTTTTAAGTTATGAAGACCGTTTTGATAACAGGAGGAACCAGAGGAATAGGTCTCTCAACTGCTTTAAAATTTTCTGAAAATAACTGGAACGTATATATAACTTCTAGAAAAGAAGAAAATTTATCAAATGTATTGTCCGACCATTCCAATTTAAAAGGCTTCGTTGCCAAAGCTGATGACCTTTCAGCAGCAGAAGTTACATGTAAAACAATTGTTAATGAAACTGGATCAATAGACGTTTTAATTAATAATGCAGGAACTAATCCATCTGCTGGAAATTTAATGGATGTCGAATTATCTGCGGTGCAAAAAACATGGGATGTAAATTTAATGGGGCCACTTATGTGGTCTAGAGAAGCAGTTAAAGCAGGGTTAAAAGAATCGATATTAAATATTTGTTCTGTTGGGGGCATTAAACCTTCACATTTTATGGGTGCTTACAATATTTCTAAAGCTGGTCTAATTTATATGACCAAACAACTTGCGATGGAATTAGCACCAGACATACGTGTTAATGGTGTTGCTCCAGCCATAGTAAAAACTAAACTAGCTGAAATGCTTTGGGCAAATGATGAAAAGGGAAGTGCAGATTTACATGCACTTAAACGTCTAGGCGAACCAAAAGACATTGCAAGTTTGATATATTTTCTATCAAGTGAGGACGCGTCATGGATTACTGGTGAAGTCGTTACTATTGATGGTGGTTTCTTACTTTAATTATCCAATAAAATATTTAGCTAACTCGTTGTATAAAGGTATTCCTAAAATTATATTAAATGGAAAGGTAATTCCTAAACTTAATCCTAAATAAATAGCTGGATTAGCTTTAGGAATAGCATCCTTCACAACAGCTGGAACTGCAATATAACTAGCGCTTGCAGTTAATACCATCAATAAAGTAGCATTTCCAGAACTAATATTAAAACTGATAGAAGCAAGAAGTGCGATAATTGCTCCAAATAAAGGTGTAAGTAGTGCAAAAAATAATAATTCTTTAGCCTGTCCTTTGAGCTCACCAATTCGGATAGCAACTCTTGTTCCCATTACAAAAAGAAAAATAATAAGAATATTGTAAAACATATCTGTTGTAATAAACTCAATAGATTTGAGTAAATCCTTGTTAAGGCTGTAACCAAGTAGCAATGATGAAATCAAAATTATATTTGGAATCTCTAAAAAAGCATATTTGATTGTATTTAAATTTTCGTTTAGATTTAATTTTTTGTTATGTGTTACTAAAAATAGGGCCATAAAAATTGCTGGAAATTCCATTACAACTAATACAGCTGACATGTAACTATCAAAAAGTTGATTATTATTAACTAAAAATGCGTCTGCTGTTACAAACGTTACAGCAGATACAGATCCGTAAGCTCCTGACAATGCAGCAGCATCATCTAGTGTTAAAATATTTTTTAAATAAATAAAAGATAATGAAGGAATTAAAAATGCAAAAAATATTCCTAATAATAAGACTGTATTTACGTCACTAGTAAACCCAGTATTTTGTAAACTTGTACCACCTTTTAAACCTATTGAAAAAAGTAAGTAGTACCCTAAAAATTTGGTGATTAATTCATTAAATTTAATCTTTAAAAGTGAACCAAACAATATTCCCGATAGAAAAACTATCAATGTTGTATTTAGTAATGATTCCATTTAAAAAAAATATTAGTCAAGTAAAAATGTTTTATATAAGGTTTAATTTATTATTTATTTCGAGAGCTTTACAAGGTCTTCAACTTTATTAATATCAACTTTATTATTAACATTGTTACCTTCTTTAAAGCTTGTACCAACAATTAAAATATCTGCAAGATTTTTATATAGACTTATATTTTCTGCATTCACTCCAGATCCTATTGCTAATTTACCATCAGGTACTAGATTTCTTACTTTTTGTAGATCATCTAAATCTATTTCTTTCCCTGTTCCATCTCCCGTAACTATTACAACATCTGCTCCTGCTCGTTCTAATAATTCGATTGTATGATTTTCAATTTTAGAACCAATAGGTGGTACAGCATGCTTGACAAATACGTCAGCATAAATATTTATTTTATATGTTAACAATTTTTTAAATTGCATTATTTCGTGAGAGTTGCCTTCAATAATTCCCTGATCTGTATACATAGTGTTGTTAAGAACATTAATTCTGACAAAAGCTGAATTAGTAGCCTCTGCAATTGAAAGAGCAGCTATGCCATCATTTCTTAGTACATTAATACCAACTTCAATAGAGTCTTCAATTTTTAAATTTTCAACAACCTTTGTAAAGCTTGCTAAAGTTCTTTTAGAAATATTATCTTTAACAAATGGTGTATCTCCAAAATTTTCAATAATTATTCCTTGTACGCCACCTTTTGAAAGATTGTCAACATCATATTGAGCAAGTTCAATAATTCTTTCTAAATCTAAATTATTAGAAGGTGAGCCGGGAAGGCTTTTTAAGTGAACAACTCCAAATATTTTCATTATATTTTTATATGGTTAAATTTTAAGAATTGTTTTGCAAATTCACCTTCTGTGGTTAAAGCTGGTTTATGACTTTTAGGCAGTCTTCCTATAACTAAACGACACCAATCACTTGCACTACCTTTAATACTATTTTCTGCTTTCTCGTCACCGAATTGCCATGCTTTATATTCTGGACCAATTAACTCAACTCTTAAATCTTGGTTTTTCACTTTATTAAATTTACTAATATTTTCAGCATTTAGCCAACCGTATAGAGCAACATGTTCAATTCTTACAGTGTCTTCATAATCTTTCTTCATACTCTCATATACATCTAAACTATGAGCCCATATTTCAGCCAATTTAATAACAGCAAATGTTTTAGAATCTATATCTTGTTTCCACCAATTTAATTTTTTACCAGGTGCATTTTTCGCTAAAACTTCAATTACAGAAGCTCTTGATGACCTCCACCACTCTATAACATCTTGAGGTCTCATGTCTTTTCCTTTATTAATAGCCTCTTTTTCAAATTTCTCTAATCCTTTAGGGCCTCTATATTTACTAAAATCAGTACCTTTCTTTTTCAAAGCATTAAAGGCTAAGTCTTCAATTGCCGATAAGTAACTTACATGTGCTGTTATATTCCAATTTTTGTATGTTGTTTTTGTATTCCAATTTCTTACAGGTATACTTTGAAGATATTGATCAAGTAATTGCTGTTCTGCTACTAGATTGCTTAGTATTTCTTGCACTTATATAAGTTTACTTCGATTACTTAATTAACTCCAGCTCCAATTTAATCAAAAAATATTATTTTTATAA
>JBEROH010000009.1:0-8512 GCA_041234785.1 Candidatus Actinomarina sp.
ATCGAGTTTTGTCTATCAAAGATTTTGCAGTGTCAGCATACCTGCTTAAACCACCGGTAAGAGCATCGTGATAATCAAGTTCAACAAGTATACCTAGACACTCTTCCATCACATGCAAATATTCTTCAGATTTTTTTAAATTAAGTTCTTTTAAACTATCTAAAGCCTTTCTCCTCCACTCTCCAATTGCGTCTCCAATTCCTTGAATGTAACTCGAGGGGTGAACACTAAATTTTTTAAAAACTTCTACACTTCCCTCTAATTCATATTTATAGACTAAAACTGCCTCTACAAACTCTCTTTCTGCATCTAGAACATACCCTGCATTATTGATTTCAGAAACATTTTTACACAAGTTTTTAAGCTTTTTGACATTTAAACTTGCAGCGTCAAGATACTGTTTAGCACCATTTGTGTCATTGCGGTGAATATGTCTAATGCTTTTCGAACAATCTCTAATTATTTCTCTAGATATTGATAAGGATTTTTCTCTTATCTCATTTAAGTTGTCAAAAGTAAAAGTTAAATATTCAATATTCGAATTTAGATTGGTCAAATTATACAGCTTTTTTAATATATTCTATATTTTCATTTTCAGATTTATTGATATTTACTAATTGCAAATTTCTTGTTTGTGTTGCAGCGACTCTAACTTGAAAAGCTAAATAGGCATACACCCCAAACAATGCATCAATGAGTAAATGCAAGACAAACAAAGTAACTGACAAAGTTTGAATAGAAATAAAAAATGAAAAAACAGCTACCAAACCAAGTATTAAAAATCCTTTACGTTGTTTTGAAACCATAAATTCAAATTCATCTGATATTTTGTTATTAATTGTTTTTGTATATTGTAGTTCGGGAAATATTACCGCAATTGAAAGCGATAACATCAATGAAATTAATACAATTGTTGAACTCATGCCCTGTCCCAACGTTATTTGTTCTAATCATAACTTAATTTTAAAAAAATTATTGTATTTAGAATTTATTTTCTTGACCTTTTATTAATCTTTTAATGTTATCTTTGTGCTTAAAAAATATTAAAAATAAAATAGCAGTCAAAGTCATAATGTTGATAAATCCATTGTTAGCAACAATTAATATTGTGATTGATATAGCAACCGTAGATAAGCTTGCAACTGCAGATACTCTTGTTAATTTAAATATTAGGTAATAACAACCAATAATAAAGCCAATACTTAACAGTATGTAGCTTTGAAAGTATTCCGGAAAATTGTTAGGGTGAAATATCAAAACTGCTAAATATATACCAAAAAAAGTAGCAACTCCTTTTCCTCCTTTAAATTTATAATAAATAGGAAAAATGTGTCCAAGAATTGCAGATAATCCATAAATTAAAAAATACTCATCATCAAGAGAAATATAAATAGGTAAGAAACCTTTTAACATATCTCCGATTAGAACAATTGCAGCATATTGTTTACCTATTATACGCATTACATTTGAAGTACCTGGGTTCCCACTTCCTTTTGTTGAGATATCAATTTTTTTAAACTTTGCAACAATATATGCAAAATTAATAGATCCAATGAAGTAGCTAAATAATAAAGTAACAATATTCATTAATTTGAGTTTAATTGACTAAAAATAAATAAGATATAGCTTCAATATTTTAAATATAAATTTATCCTTGTAATTATGAATTTAGATAGTCAATGTAGCTCAAAAAAAAGATTCAGTTCTGAAATTGAAGCTAGAAAAGAAAGAATGTTTATTGAAAATGAATATAACAAAAAATTTAGGATTTATGAATGTGTAGAATGCAGTGGTTGGCATTTTTCAACAAAAAAATAACATGATTGAAATTTTTTTAGGATTCATACAAGGCATAACAGAATTTTTACCGATTTCTTCAAGTGGACACCTAGTACTTTTTTCAGAAATTTTTAAAACAGAAAACTTTGATACATATGAAATAGCATTTTTACATTTAGGGACATTACTCTCTATAATATTTTTCTATTTTAAAGATTTAATTGCTTTTTTAAAGGACTGGAAAAAATTTAAAAAAATTTCAACTTTATTACTAATAGGTATTTCACCAGCGATATTATTTGGCTTGATACTACCTATAAGTGATGTTATTGACGATAGTAATTACATCTTACCAATAACTGGAGCTGCCTATCTCTTTCTTGCTGCAGCACTTTACTATTCAGAAAAAATAAAATTAGGTCAAAAAAGCATTTTTGATATAACACCGAAAGATTCCCTATTAATAGGTTTAGCTCAAGCTGTAGCCTTAGTTCCTGGAATTTCAAGATCTGGAATAACTCTCTTAACGGCTCTTTATTTAAAAATAAATAAAGCAGACGCAATATTTTTTTCACTTCTACTCGCAATACCAACAATTTTTGGGGCTTGGCTGTTAACATTTATAAAGAATTCTGAACCTTTTTCAAGTTCGTTGATAGTTCCTGTGGTTGTAGCTTTTCTTTCAGGACTAGCTGCAATTAAAATACTAATTAACTTTACTGTAAATTCTAAACTTAGAATATTTTCTTATTACTGCTTGTTCATAGGAGGTTTAACTCTTACTTATTACTTAATTAATTTTTAGATCTATTGGCTTTTTTTTAGGTTGGAACTTAAGTATTTTGTTTGCTATATCAGTTATTATTGAAAAATTTGGATGATCTTTAAATGCAAAAAGGTTATTTCCCTCAGAAGCCACAATAATTTCTTCAAGTAATGGAAGTTGACCGAGTAAGGGTACGTCTAATTTCTCTGCAAGATTTTTTCCTCCATCTTTTCCAAAAGGATAAAGTGTTTCTCCAGAAGCTTGCATGTAAGACATATTTTCAATAACACCAATAATACTTGCATTAACTTTTTTTGACATTATGCCGGATCTTTCAGCTACATTTGTTGCATTAGTTTGAGGAGTCGTAATTACAATATTCTCAAAGTATTTTACAAATCCGGATAATGATATTGAAACATCACCAGTACCTGGTGGCATATCTATTAGTAATATATCAATGTCTTGCCACAAAACCTCAAACAAAAACTGCTCAATGGCTTTATGTAACATTGGTCCTCGCCAAATAACTGCCTCATCTTGCTTTACAAAATACTCCATAGAAATCACACTTAAATTATTAATTTTTGAAGGAAAAATTCTCTCATTAAATGGAATTGGTGGAAACTTTGCTCCAAGAATTTTTGGAACTGAGTAACCCCAAATATCAGAGTCTAAAATCCCAACTTTTTTCCCAAGGCTATCAAATGCAATTCCCAGAAGCGAAGCTAAAGTAGATTTCCCAACACCGCCTTTTCCAGAAGTTATTCCAATAATTCTTTTGTTTTTATGAAAATTATTTTTGAGGTCTTCTATCTCTCTATCTGCACCGACAAGTTTTGAAGTTTGCAAAAATACTTCATCACTAGGATGTTTAAACTTTACTTGATATTCTCCTATTTCAGCGACACGTTGGCGAAGTACATCTCTTACCCATTCAATATCTGTAAAATCGACAATTTCACATGAATTTTTCTTTACTTTAGAAATTGCATTTAACTCAAGTAATGTTTTATTAAATCCTGGATAAAGAATATTTTCTAAGTTCATGTTTAGTATTGTATTGATATTAGGTTATTAAATTAAATTATGATTAAAAGAAATTTTATATTTTTAGTTCTAGTTATAACAATAAGTTTGGCTGTGTTCAATAATTCTATTACTAAATCTGAAACTTCAGATGTAACTAATGTTTCAGATGTAAACAACGATGTTAAGCTCAATCAGCTTCTGGAGTACGAAGAATTAAAGTTTGACCCTTCTACTAAAAAATTTATAATTTTAAATATTTGGGCAAGTTGGTGTATTCCATGTCAAGTTGAAGTTGAAGAGTTAAAAAAAATTTCAAAAAATACTGACTATTTAGTTTTTGGTGTTCTTGTAGAAGATTCAGTTTTAAACGGAGAATTATTTATTGAAGAGTACGGAATTAAATACTTTAACATTCTGAATGAAGATGAGTCAGATTTGATTCTTTCTTCATTTGCATGGGCTGGAATACCAACAACGATTATATTAAATAATAAGCTTGAAATTATTTATACTATTAACGGTCCGATAACCGCAGTTGATATATTTGAACTAACAAATTAAACATTATTTAAAGTCTGTTTATAATTCACTTATGGATTTAATTCTTTTTTGGAGAGTTTTTTTAGTACTTGGTAGCCTTCTCTATCTTGGCGCATCTGGAATATTTACATTAAAATTATTAGCTGCATCAACGGGAAGAAAAAGAATACTGGATCTTTTTACTCGCTAACTTAGTAGCGGGGGTAGGATTTGAACCTACGACCTCTGGGTTATGAGCCCAGCGAGCTACCAGACTGCTCCACCCCGCGCTGATTTAATAATCTTAATAACAAATAAAATAAACTCAAGAAATTTACTTGTTATTTAAAATTTCAATAGCTAAATTGACATACTGCTGAGCTTGGTCAATAAGTAATTGGTACTGACCTAAGTTACCTTTTAGCAATTCTTCTTGTGCTCTGTCAAAAGCTCTAGTAGCTTTAGCTAAAATTTCTAGTGGACTTTCACCATCAGTTTCATCAACAGTACCAGAGTTTGAATCTGCTCCAAAAATACTGTCTAAAGCTTCAGAGAGTGTCTCTTTCATGATTATTTTATCTTGGAAGACAACTACAACAAATTTGAACTCTGGCAAGGGATTTTGCTCCCCTTGTAAATAAATTGGCTGATAATAAAGGACAGATTGATCAATTGGAACTACAAAAAGATTTCCTTTTATAACTCTTGAACCTTGTTGGTCTAAAAGAGTAAATATTTGAGAAATATCTGGATCTTGATTAATTCTAGTTGCAACCTGACTTGGTCCATCTACAAATTCACCTTTTGGCAACCTAAAATCAATTAACTGACCATAATTTTCAGGATCTGCATCAGCTACCAAGAATGACTGCATGTTTGGTCTATTCTCGGGATTAAATGGTTGAAATATAAGATAGCTTAAGTCAGTTTCACCAGGAAGACTCATTAATAAATAATAAGGTAACATTGGTTTGAATCCCAATTCACTAAATTCACCTCTTAAAGTTGCAACTCGAGGCGTAGTTGAAGCATCAGAGGGTATCTCCCATGGATCTTCATCGGCATAAAAAACTTTTGGATCGATCATATGGTAGTCTTTATACATATCAGCTTGGATAGTAAATAAGTCCTCTGGGTATCTAATATGATCTAATAACTCATTACTCATTAATTCTCTTGATGAAAACAACTCAGGAAAAATTTCAACATAAGAAGAAATAATTGGATCTTCTTCATCTACAACATAAAAGTTCATTGTTCCATCGTATGCATTAACAACTGCCTTGACAGAATTTCTAAGATAATTAAAATTTATTGGTAAACCTGAATTCTCATTTATTCTTCTTGTATCCGCAGGTTGTGCATAAGGGTATTTGTCAGAAACTGTATACATATCAATAATCCAAAATAAGTCACCATCTATTAACGCAAGGTAAGGATCGTTGTCTGTATATAAAAACGGAGCTGCTTTTTTGACTCGACTTACAATATTTCTCTCCATAATCAATTTCGAATCGTCGGAGAGCTGGTTAGAAATTAATAAATTTAATTCACTATATCTTAAAGCAAAACCTAAACGTCTAAAAAAAGAACCTATACCAACTCCACCTTCACCAGAGTAGTTCGTATAAGCAACAGATGGTCCTTCAGTTGACAAAGGGTAATCAACTTCCTCTTGTAGAGAGTTAACTACTACGTATTGAGTAGACTCAGCTGCTTCACCAAAATAAATTCTTGGTTGCTCAACTTCCAACTCAACAACAGTTGACTTAGCAGGTACTCCTTTTACATAAAAATCGGGTTGTCCTTGGCTAGCTACGTTATTAGCAGGACTAAACACTACACCAAAACCATGTGTGTACTGTAATCTTTCATTTACCCAACCTACTGCAGGTAAATTAGTTTGGTCAAGTTCTCTACCCGCAACCATAACTTGTGTAAGAACACCATCAATTTTATACCTATCTACATCAACATTATCTAGTGCATAATATGCTCTAATTTCTTGAAGCTGACTATATGTCTCAGATAAAACAGTTGGATCCCAAAGTCTTATGTTGTCAACAGTTTGGGCATTGTTTTCAATGTCTTTTTTTGTTAAATTTGGAGAAGCTTGAAATGATTTCTCTTCAATTCTATCAAGTCCATAAGCTAGCCTTGTATAATCAATATGGTATTCAACATAAGGTAATTCTTTATTTAACTCATCAGGTAGGACTCTAAACCTTTGAATTGCTGATGGTACTAATCCTCCGACTATAATTGAAACTGCTAACCAAAGACTTATTGAAGTAGCTGGTAACAACCAACCTCGTCTTTTAATATTGACTAATAATAGAACCGCACCAAATAACGATATTAAAATTAACAAGTTCAACGCCGGAAGATGTGCAACAACATCGGTATAGCTAGCCCCAAAAACTTTTCCTCTTGGTGAATAAAGTAATTCCATCGAATCCAATCTGTACGCAACAGCTTTTAAAAGCGCTATAAATGCTAATAACACAGAAAGATGTGCTTTTGCACCACTACTTACTTCTGGAAGCCTGCCTGGTCTGAGTTGCATCGCTCCAGTTGCAATAAAATACAAAACAATAATGATTGAAGTGAAAATAATTAATTGGAAACCCCAAGATACAAAAAGCCTATAAAGTGGCAAACCAAAGATATAGGTTGATATATCATTGTCAAAAATTGGGTCAGTAACACCAAATTGTTTTTGATTCAAAAAAAGTAATATTTGTTCCCATAATTGTGATGCACCAGCACCAAGAAACAGTGAGAGACCTAGAGCACCAATCAACCTATAATTCTGAAACTTTTCATTGACCCAGGTTCTAAATCTAGAAATTGGGTCTTGAGGATCAAAAGTTTCGAATATATCTAAAATCGGAGTAGCTCTAACGGCAAGTTTAAGATTTACAAAGATGAAAAGAAACGCTAAAAATGAAGTAGCTGCAACTAAAGCAGACTTAGTAATTAAAATCTTTATCCAAACCGAGTTTAAGCCAACGGAGTTAAACCATAAATAATTTGTGAAAAATGTTGCTATTGCTCTAGCTAAAGAAAATGCAATTATTCCAACAAATACGACAAAGGAAAGACCTCTTCTATCCTTACTTTTACTTACTCCACCTATATTGACCATATGTATATATCTTATTTATGTTGTGTCTTTATGGTGAACTATACTCAGAAATAACTTCTAAAGCTTCTTCAAAAGAATCTACTTGAACTATTGCAGTCGTGTCTGTTTCTAATTTTTTTGCCTCTTCATAATTTGCAACTGGGACTAGTATAAGTTCTGCTCCAGCTCTTTTTGCTGCAGTAATTTTTTGTTTTATTCCACCAACAGGTCCAACTGAACCATCAATTTCAATAGTCCCTGTTCCAGCAATTATCATTGAATTAGTTATATCAATTGGTGTTAATAAATTGTAAACATTTAAAGCCATCATTAAACCAGCAGATGGTCCTCCAACATTTCCTGTCTTGATATCAACTTGAAATGGGAAATCAAATCGCTCATTAGATGTTGTAGCTAAAAATCCTACCATTGGTTCATTTTCATATTCAATATGTTCAATTAGTTCAGTTTCTATAGATATCTCATCGAGAATTCCTTCATCTTCTCTAATCAATTGGATAGTGACCGTTTCACCGATGGAATACGATCTTAATGTAGCAATAAATTCTGAAGCTGAGCTAACTTTCTCATAATTTATTGAAACTAATAAATCATTCTTCTTTAATTTTTCGTAAACGGGTGAACCTTCGAGAAGTCCAACTACTAAGACTCCATCACCAGTAGATGGAAAATCATACCCTAATTTATTTAGTGCAACGGCTATCGCAACATTTTCAGATGTTTTCATATTTTGAATACTTATTTGAGTTAATTCTTCAGGAGTTACACCATCTGGAAGAATTACTTCACGGGGGTAAAGGTCAAATGTTGAATCTACGAACGACCAAATATAAATTAGTGCGTTTGCTTCATCTCTCCTTACGGTTAGTTGATATAAATTTCCATCAAATTGATAAATTTCCATACCCTCAACTTCAACTTCCCATTGATAAGGAGGTCCAGGAGACATAAAATAATAATCTGTCTTTATAAGCGAAAGTGAAGATATTGAGATAAATAAACCAAGAAAAACAATTAATAATTTTTTATTTTTTTTGGACAAATTATACATAGAAGAATAATAGGTTTGATAAAAATTAAAGAGCCGGTTTAAAACCGGCTCTTTAAGATAAATTAATTAAAATTTATGCGCAAGGACCTGATGTCCAATCATAAGATTCGGCTGAAGGTCCTACATAACTCGGTGCTAATAATCTAGCGCCACTGCCAATGCTACCATCAGGTATATTAATATAGCTATCATTATCAGCTCTATTTTGACCTAATTC
>JBEROH010000051.1:0-32273 GCA_041234785.1 Candidatus Actinomarina sp.
CTTCTATTTTGTGTCCATGCCAAGCACGGACTGTTTTAATTTGCTTGTTAATTACTCTATAAGTTCTAACAATTTTTTCTAAGTTTAAATTATTTATAAATGAAACTGAACCTCTGTGGTCTGAATTAGATTGATATGAATATAATTTAGGTTCCATATTCTATTTCAATCCAATTATTTTTAAATAAGAGTGATTTGAGTATCTAGGGTCACTAATATCTTTAATTCTATTTGAAGAAATTAAATCATATACTTCATTTATTCCTTGTTCTAATTTGATTGAAGCTTCAAAACCTGTTGAGTTTTTTAACTTCTGACTAGAAACTTGATAGTTCCTAGCATCTTGAAAAGGAAGCGGGGTTTTTTCAATTTCAGCATCTTGGATTTTCTCTTTTATTTTCTCTGCTATTTCACTTATTTTGTAATTTTTGTAATGTAAATTAAAAATTCCTAAAGTCTCACTCTCAATAGTTTTGTCAATTGCGTTTGCTACATCTTTTACATGGAGTAATGGTCTCCATTGATCACCGCCAAAAACACTCATTTTTTTATCAAATAATGCTTTTGTGGTCAAGATATTTACTACCAAATCTAAACGTATTCTTGAAAATTGATCACCTATTCCAAATAACGTTCCTAGCCTAAAAATAATTGCATCTGAACTTTCAAGATACTTTTCAGCAACTAACTTTGAAGAGGCATATGCAGATAAAGGGTTAACCAATGATTTTTCATCAAGAATTCCATCCTGTGCTCCATAAACTGAACAAGTAGACAAAAAAATAATTTTTCGTTTAAAGTTATTGACTAAGTTCTTAACTGTTTCAGAATTTATTTCATGAGTAAGAGTAGGATTGATAGAACATGCTCCGTCACCTACTAAAGCTGCAAGCCAAATTACAGCATCAAACTTATCTAATATTTTATTTAGTTTTGAATAATCTCTTATGTCTCCATATATAAAATTTACATTTTTTCTATAAGAATTTTCATAAATTAAAGAATCGTAAACTGTAACATTATGCTTACTTTTAAGTATGTCGACAATACCGCCACCTACGTAGCCAGCACCGCCTACTACTAATATTTCCATAGGTATTAATAGTATATGAATAAATAAAGTAAATTAAAATAATTTAATTTTCAATTTTTAAGTAAGAAAAGTAGACAAAATAAAAAAACCAAGATACAGAATGATTGTGTAGTAAATCAGTGGTAAGTGATAAAACTAAAAAGGCTAAAATAGTAATTAAATTGAAATCAGATTTACTACCTTTTTTTAATAATTCGTAAAAGACAAGAAGATATAGTATTAGTCCAAACAATCCATAATTAATCAAGTAAAAAATAAATGAATTATGCGGACCATAACTGTAAGGATTTTCTTTAAAATCATCAATGAGATAAACATTGCTTGATTGAAAGATAAGCTCATTTGATCCATTTCCTATCATTTTTGACACTACAGAACTTTCTAAATAATAATCAATAGAAGATTCGAGCATCAAAACTCTATCGCTTATTCCGTTGTTATCATCATTGATAAACCTATCATAAATACCAAGTGAAATTCCGATTATAAAAAGTAAACATAAAAATAAAAATAAATAGGAGTATAATTTTTCTTTAACTAATTTTGAAATAAGAAATAATACTAAAACTATCAAAGAAAATCGAGAATAAGTAACTGCTACAGCAATTAAAGCTAAAGGAGCAATAAATAGTGAATAAACATTTTTATATTTGTATATACAATAAATCGATAGAACAGTAACTAAGTCAGCAAAACTATTTGGACCTCCTGCTTGAAATCCATTTACTCTTCCCTTTAAATAATCTAGTTCACTTGGGTTGAAACCAATATTCCATGTTTGATAACCATCATTACCTAAATTAATCTCAAACAAAAAAGACAATACAGAAAATATTGATAGCAATAAAAAAGAGATTAAAGGAATATTATATTCTTGATTCTTCTCTTTCATATTTGTCGTGTAAATATATAGAACAATATAAAACGTAAATCTATAAATATCTGACGAAAAAAAAGTATTATTTAAATAAAAATTTTGTAATATTATATAAAATAAAAATATAAATAAGAATTTTCCCGTTAGTCCCAAAACGTACATTTTTTCCTTTAAAATATAAAATATTGCAATTGTTAAAAATAAAAATACAGGAATATCATCAGTATGTATATATGGACCATAGATTTCAGCATGAGGAATGAATGGAATTAAAAATAAAATTAAAGGAAATATGTTTTTGAATTTAATATTTAACTCCTGTAAATAAATTATCATCTTATTTATTTTATTCCGAGTATTTTTTTTTCTTGTTTAATAGATTTTTTCTTTGTTAGCATTATATAAATGACAAAAAATGTACTAGTAACCGGATGTGCCGGCTTTATAGGATACAACTTATCTAAAGAACTTTTAAATCAAGAATATAAAATTTTAGGAATAGACTCATTAAACAATGCTTATGACAAAAATTTCAAAAAACTAAGACTCGAACATCTAAATGTATTTAGTAATTTTCAATTTCTTAATAAAGATTTATCAAATGAAGATTCACTAAACGAAGTCAAAAATATAGATTACGTCTACCATATGGGAGCTCGTGCTGGGGTAAGACAAAGTTTTAATGATCCCCTAAGTTACATTAGAGACAATACTATTGCAACCACAAACGTAGCTAATTATTGTAAGAATAATAATATTTCTAAGCTGGTTTTAGCTTCAACTTCATCAATTTATGGTAATAGTGGTGAAAAAGAAATGGTCGAAGAGTTCGATGAAAAAATCAATCCACCATCTATATATGCTTCAACAAAATTATCTGGAGAGACACTGGCGAAGAATATACTATCTACACTTGAAACAAAATTAATTATTACAAGATTTTTTACAGTTTATGGACCATTTGGAAGACCCGACATGTCAATACTTAGATTTATCCATTGGATAATGGAAAATAAAGAAGTAATAATTTTTGGAGATGGTGAGCAAAGAAGATCTTTTACTTTTATAGATGATGTAGTAAGCATTTTACTAAAAGCAAAAGATTGTAGTAGTAATGAAACTTTTAATGTAGGCAATAATAAAACTTCATCTTTAAACGAAGTAATTAAAATAATTGAAGATGTTTCTAAAAAATCTGCAAAAGTTGTTAACCAACCTAGAGCATTTAGAGATCCTGATATTGTGCTTCCTAGTCTTATAAAATCGAAAAATATTCTAGGTTGGGAACCTTCAACAGATATTGAAGAAGGAATCAAAAAAACAGTTGAATGGTATTCAACTTTTCAAGATAAAATAAAAGACTTTATATATATTTAAAATGAAAAAAATTATTATAACTGGTGGTGCTGGCTTTATTGGGTCTAATCTTGCATTAAAACTTCTTGATCAAAATGTAGAAAAGTTATTAATAATTGATGACTTATCTACTGGTCAAGAATCAAATATTTCATCAATTATTGATGACAGTAGAGTTGAATTTATAAACTTAAAGATTGAAGAAATTAACAATTTAGATTCTTTATTCAGTAATTACGACTTTTGTTATCATTTAGCTGCTGGAGTAGGTGTCCAATATATAATGGAGAATTTAAGTGATTCTTTGTTAACAAATATACTTGCTACTCATAAAGTTTTAGAAGCATGTCAAGCAAATCAACTTCCGGTATTACTAACTTCTACATCCGAAGTTTATGGGGTATCAGAAGATAAAATTTGGACAGAAGAAACTAAAAGTTTAATCGGCCCAACAACAAAATTAAGGTGGTCATATGCAGCTTCTAAAATGATCGATGAATTTATCGCACTATCCTTATTTGAAGAAGGTAAAGTATCGCCTATAATAGTTAGACTGTTCAATATTATTGGACCAAACCAGCTTTCGAAATATGGAATGGTTGTACCTAAATTTATTGAAGCAGCTTTAAATGACGAAGATATTGTAATACATGGTGATGGTTCACAATCAAGATCATTTACATGGATTGATGATGTGGTGAATTATTTAATCAAATTAGCTGAGTTAAAACCATATGGAGAAATTTTTAATATCGGACAAACTGAAGAAATCACCATTAAAAAACTAGCAGAGTTAGTGATAAAAAAAACTAACTCATTTTCGAAAATTATTTACAGAACCCATGAAGATGTTTTTGGAAAAGCGTTTGAAGATCCTAAAAGACGTACTCCTGGAATAAATAAGATAGTTGAATTTACTGGATTTAAACCAACAAAAAATATTGACTTCATGATTGAAAAAATAATAAAATTTAAAAAAAACAATTAGTACGGTGAATATTTTAATTACAACTGGAATCTTTCCTCCAGATGTTGGTGGTCCTGCTAAATTTGTTCCATTAATTGCAAAAAGATTGTCAGAAGAGCACAATTTAAAAGTTATTACTTTAAGCAATAAAATTTTACATGATAATTTTCTTGAATACAAAATTTTAAGAATTAATAGAAATCAAAATAGAATAATTCGTTTTTTTAAAACAACCTATTCAATATTAAAAAATGGAAAAGAAGTTGAGGTAATATTTGTAAATGGCTTGTGGCTTGAAACATACATAGCAAATTTATTTCTAAAAAAAATTATAATTAGGAAAATTGTTGGTGATCCTATTTGGGAAAAATGTTATATAAATTATAAAATTAATGATAATTTTGATGAATTTCAAAAAAAGAAATACAATTTAAAAATTGAATTTTTAAAATTTGTCAGAAACACCACTATACGATCAGCAAATACAATAATAGTCCCTTCAATGCATCTTTATCATTTTGTAAAAGATTTAGGATTTACTGGTGACTTAATTCAAGTGAATAACGGAACAATTATTTCAAATTCTTATAATAAAAAACATAGTTCTAATAACTTTCTAGTAGTAAGCCGATTGGTAAGACATAAGAATATTGATCTAATTATAAAATCATTTAAGTTGCTACTTGACCAGTATTCATTTGATTTTAAATTAAATATTGTCGGAGATGGTCCAGAGTTTAACTATTTAAACTCCCTTATCATTGATTTAAAACTAGAAAATAAAGTTTTTTTAGTTGGTCCCAAGTATGATCAAGATCTCGAATCATATTACGAATCTTCAAATCTTTTTTTACAAATATCATCATATGAAGGAATGCCTCATTCAATTCTTGAAGCAATGAACTTTGGACTAACTATAATAGCTTCAAATTATGGAGGGAACTTTGAGTTACTGGGTAATAACGAATATGGTTACATTGTAGAGTCTTTAGAAATCGAAACTTTAGCTAAAACTATTCAACATGCAACTGCAGACAACTCTCAAATTTCAGTTAAAAGCAAAAACTTAGTAAATTCAAAATACGATATTGAAATTACAGCTAATAAATATTCAGAAATAATTCTAAAGTATGAATAATCGCAACCTTCTATATTTGAATTTAGCAGTAGACGAAAATGATATTTCTTTGGGATTTGCTGATAGTTGGATTAAGCAGTTTTCAAATAATTTTGATCATGTCGATGTTATCACATTAAATAAATCAGTTAAAAATATTAGTAAATATGAAAATATCAATATATATGGAATATCTAAAGAAGCTAATTTATCAAAACTTAATAAACTTTTAAAAATTAAAAATATAATTAGTGAGTTAACATCACGAACTAACTACGACTTGTGCTTCTCACACATGTCTCCCCTTCTTCTTGTGTTAATAAGCATATTTGCCAATACCAAAAAATTACACAAAATTCTTTGGTATACACATCAAAAACCAAACAATTTATTTAAAAAAATAATTCTTTATGCCAGTGCTTTTTATAGTATTCAAATTGTTACAGCATCTAAATCATCTTTCCCTTTCAAATTAAAAAAAGTTAACAATATAGGACATGCAATTGATTACGATTTGTTTTTAAACAAAAGAGACAAAATTATTAATAATGATTTTGTTATTTTAAGCAGAATCTCAAAATCTAAAAATTTAGAGATTGCTATAGATGGTTTCTTAAAAAGTAAATTTAATAAAAATTCTATCTCAATAATTGGCGATGCTGTTACTAAAAAGGATGAACAATTTAAAATATTTCTCCAAAATAAATACAACAATAACAAAAATGTAATTTTTAAAGGCAGAGTCCCACACAAAGAGTTACCGTTAATTTTGAATAATTACTCATATCATATTAATGCAACTCCTCAAGGTTTTTATGATAAATCAGTTCTTGAAACACTCTCGTCAGGCTTATACAACTTTTATTCAAACAGTGATTACAACAAACATTTTGACAATAATCTAATTAGGTACACAAATTTTAAATTAAATTCATTATCTTTAGCTGAAATATTAAACTCAGTACATGATTTAGAAGAAAAAACTATATTAGAAATTATTAAAGTAGGTCAAAAAAATGTAGCTAATGAATCTGTTAGTACAATTTATAAAAGAATTATTTCTATAGCTGAGAATTTACCCAATCAATAGTTTTAGTTAGACCATCTTCAAGAATTATTTCAGGCTTCCAATTGAGCAAATTCATTGCTTTAGTAATATCTGGTCTTCTTTGTTTAGGATCGTCTTGCGGTAATGTTTTATTTATAATTACTGATTTTGAATTAGTCAACTTAATAATAATTGATGCCAGTTCATTAACAGTAATTTCATTAGGATTTCCAATATTAAAAACTTCATTATGACTGGATTCCATTAAAGCTATAATCCCATCTACTGTGTCATCAACATATGAAAAACTTCTAGTTTGTGAACCATCACCATAAATAGTAATGTTCTCATTCTTCAACGCTTGAACAATAAAGTTTGTTACCACCCTACCGTCGTTTAATTGCATTCTAGGTCCATAAGTATTGAATATTCGTACAATTTTTGTGTTAAGATTATAAGTCCTACTGTATGTAGCAGTTGCAGCTTCAGCAAATCTTTTAGCTTCATCATACATACTTCTTTCACCATTAGGATTAACATTTCCCCAATATTCTTCATTTTGTGGTGAAACTTCAGGATCTCCATAAATTTCTGAAGTTGAAGCAAGTAAATAATCAGCTTTTTTTACTTTAGCAAAACCAAGAGTGTTAATAGTTCCTATACTTCCAGCTTTTAATGTATTAATTGGGTTTTCTTGATAAGCTACAGGAGAAGCTGCGCTTGCAAAATGAAGTACAAAATCAACATCATCAGATACTTCTATGTGATTCTGAACATCATGTTCGATAAATTTTACACTCTCATTACCAAGCAAGTGTTCAATATTTTTCATTTTTCCAGTAAGTAAGTTATCGAGCAATATTAAATTGTGGTTTTTTTTATATAATTTATCAGCTAAATGGGAACATACAAAACCAGCACCAACAGTAATTAATATATTCAATTTATGTCCACGGATAATAGATTATGCATTCATTTTTAGAAGCATAATTTGATATAGTAGTGTTTAAATCATTATTGATAGGATACATTATAGAAATAAGAGAATTAGAAGGAACTTCTTCAACTGTTAAAATATGTTTAAAGTTTTCGATATTTATCTTTATATCTAGTATTAGGACTTCCTCGCCAAATTTTTTTAAAATTTTGTAAATTTCTAAAGTAGGTGAATTTCTCAAATCATCAGTGTTCTCTTTAAAAGCAGCTCCAACTAAAACTATTCTTTCTAACTTGTTGCTGCTTTTTAACGAAATTAGTTGTTTAACTGTCCAATCTAAATGTTCATTGTTTGAATTAATAATATTGGATATAAGGGGTAATATTAAATCTTCTTTATTGTAAAAATTATTTACTTCAACTAAATCTTTAGGGAAACATGAACCACCCCAAGATGGTGAAGGTCTGAAATAATGGTTTCCTATTCTGCTGTCCAAACCAACACCTTTGAGAACATCTGATAAATTAGCACCAGAGTAATGAGACAGCCTAGACGCTTCGTTAACAAATGAAAGTCTCATTGGTAAATATGTATTTGATAGGTACTTTATAAGTTGAGAACTTATAGGATCTGTTACAATAATTTCAGAATCATAATTTTCATATAATTTTAACAACTTGTCTGTTTTCTGAGAATCAATACTGCCAATAACTATTCTATCAGGATTAAAAAAATCATTAACTGCGCTACCTTCTCTTAGAAATTCAGGATTAAAAGTTAAAAGTTTTTGATCGAAACCAACTTTTTTACAAACGTTTTCAATTTCATAAGGTGGAATTGTAGACTTGACGGTTAAAGTTATATTTTCATTATCAAATTTAGAAATTTTACTAATTGCAGACTCTAAAAATTTGGTATCAACAGAATTAGTATCATAATTGTTTGGAGTTTGAACACAAATAAAAACTATATCTATATTAACCCAATCTAATTCTTCATAATCTGAAAAGAAAAACATTCTATTAAAATTATCAACTTTAGTAAAATAATCATCTAATTGAGGTTCGTAAAAGGGTAAGTTTTTATTTTTAAGATTATCTACTTTGTTTTTATCAACATCAATAAAAGACACATTGTGGCCTTTTTCAGCAAAACCTACACCAGTAACAAGTCCTACATAGCCAGTACCAACTATGACAATATTCATAATATGTAATGTTAACAATTATTAGATTTAAAATAAAAGTAATGATTAATTATATTGCCCATTGGGAAAAAATACTTTTGCAATCTAGAAGTGAAATTGTAATCAATTTAGAAAATAGAGAATTTAAAGCAATTTGTCCATTAGAAAATAAAACTATCATAGAAGAATATTATATGGACTCTGTGGATTGGAAAATAGATAGAACTAATTTTATAGATTTTTCGAGCATTATTAATTTAACAAAAATTTTAAAAAAAGAGCCACTTAATAGTGTTTTTCATATTTTTACTTTAAAATCTGGATTTTACTTTATGATTTCAAATATGTTTTTAAGAAAAAACTGTTATAATATTCTTTCAATAACTGGGTTGGGTTTTCTTTTCAGTAAAAGTAAACGAGCTTTTATAATAAAAATATTTTTACGACCATTGTTTATTTATTTAATAAATGATACTTTTCAAGTAATAATTTTTCAAAATTCAAATGACAAATTAGTTTTTGAAAAATATACAAAATACAAAAACAGATCAGAAATAGTTCCAGGTTCAGGTATTAATGTTAATCAATACAAACTAAAAAATACTTTCAACGAAAAAACAAAAATTATTTTCGCAGGAAGATTATTGATAGACAAAGGAGTTAAAGAATTTATTAAAATTGCCGAGTCAATGAATTCAAGTAATTTAGAATTTTATCTAGCTGGAGAAATAGATAAAGGAAATCCAAAATCTATTAGCGAAATTGAATTAGAAAGCATTAAAAATAATACATGTATAAATTACTTAGGATATATAGATATTAAAAATGAACTTAAAAATTATGACATTTTATTATCTCTATCAGAACATGAAGGTTTCTCTAGAATTCTTTTAGAAGCTGCTTATGTTGGATTGTTCTGTGTTGCATATAATAACCCTGGTATAAATTTTTTAAGTGAATTAGAGAATACTGAAATTTTTTTTAATAAACATAAGGAAGATATAATTTTAAAATTAAATACAATTTTGAAAAAAGAAAAATTTATCAGTATTAAAAATAGAAATATAATTGAAAAAAAATATTCAACAGGTGTTGTTGCAAGTTATTTTGAAAAAATATATAGATCGTTAAATGAATAAATTTCAATTAAACATTTATTTTGTATCATTACTTTCTTTTGCACTATCATTTTTATTAAATTATAGTATCTACATAATTTCTAAAATTTTTAAATACAAAATATCAAGTTCAAATTTACAAAAGCGTCTAGTTAACAATAATATTCCTCCACTTGGTGGTGTTGCTACCTCAATAACTTTTTATATTTCAGCATATTTTTTAGGAAAAGCAGATGATATTTTTATAACTGTTGGATTTTTTGGACTACTCATGTCTATTCTTGGATTTTTTGATGATTTTTTAAATTTCAACTGGAAAGTTAAACTAATACTTCAAATTTTAATTGTTACCATTCCAATTACCCAATTAAATATTTTTATTAATTTTGAAACATTGATTAATTTAGATTTGCATAATAACTTAAACTATATTGTTTCAATATTTTGGGTGGTGTTAATTATAAATTCAATAAATTTTATTGATAACATGGATGGCTTAGCAGTAGTTGTAACAGGAAGTATATGTTTTCAAATAATAATTTTGACATATGTACTAAATCAAAATAAATTAACAGATATTTCTATAATTCTCTTCTTTATTTTAATGGGATTTTTTATACTTAATTTTCCCCCAGCAAAGCTATACCTCGGAGATTCTGGAAGTTTATTTTTAGGATTTGTACTTGGTTTTACAAGTATTCTTTTTACCTGGAATAATGGGCCAACAAACTCACCAGTATACGCATTTAGTCCTATACTATTATTTTTTACAATTCCAATTCTAGATTTTTTAGTAGTTTTTAAACATAGAATGAAAAATAAAATTAAAGTCACAACAGGTGGAACAGACCACATTTCGCATAGACTCTTAGCAAAGGGTTTTAATGAAAAAAAAGTTTTATTTGCTTTTTTTATTTACAGTTTATTCATATTTTTATTTGTTTTAATTTATGTTTTTTTTAATTCGATTAATCCCATTTATTTATTAATTATTTATTTAATTCAATTTACATTTACTTATAACTATCTTATAAATCTTAAAGAACTTCAATAATTATAAATTTTTTTCCAATTCTAATATTCTTTCAGGAGTGCCAGCATCAACCCACCAGCTGTTTAAAAGATTATTTTTACACGAATCCTCTTTTATATATTTGTTGATTAAATCAGTTCTCTCAAATTCTCCCCTTTTAGAGGGATTTAAGGTTTTAATTTTTTTCATTACTGTATTGTCAAAAATGTACAATCCTACAACTGCTAAATTGCTATTAGGAAATTCTGGTTTTTCTTCAATGTAGATAACATTTTCATTTTTATCAATACTTGCCACTCCAAACTCTGAGGGGTTTTCAACAGACTTACTAAAGATTATACAACCACCAACTTTGTAAAATTTTTTAAAATCAACATTAGAAATTGGATTTTCTCCAAAAAAATTATCTCCTAAAACAAAAAGAACTGCATCATGTTTTGTAACGAAGCTATCTGCCATAAGTAGGGCATGTGAAATACCTTTTGCCTGTTCTTGTATTGAGTATTCAATATTAATATTCGGAAATGAATTATTGACTACTTCTTTAGTTAATTTATCATAATCTGGATTAGTAATGATAATAAAATCTTTAATTCCCCATGAAATCAACTGAGAAAGCTGAAGATTAATCATAGGTACTTGATTAACTTCTAATAAAACTTTAGTTTTATCATTGTTTCTAAAACCTTGTAATCTAGTTCCCAATCCGCCAGCTGCTATAACACATTTAATTCTTTTCACAATTAATTATTATATAGTTATACTCTAAATTTGGTTGAATATGATTAATCAAAATAGATATAAATACTTGCTTTTTGTGATTGCTCTACTTGGTTTGTCAACTTATATTTTTATCATTCCTAATTTTGAAAAAACTGTATTCAACACCAAGACTATAGAAAATATTTCTAAAGGAATAACCACGACTTCTATAAAAAATGAAACTGAAGTAGAAGAATCTGATGTTATTAGTAATGAAATCGCAATAATTCCTAAAAATGAAAATCCATTGCTGCAAAATGAATATTTAAAAAATTCTAAACACGAAGTTGAGATCACTAATTTTACAACTTATTTACTGATTGGTTCAGATGAAAGATCAAATCAATCATCAGCCTCAAGAGGTGATGCGGATGGTTCAAGAGCAGATGTGATAATATTAGGATTAATTCATAACAGTACTGAAAAAAATTATTTAATATCAGTTCCAAGAGACATATTAGTTGTAAACAATTGTACAAATAATATTGAGAGAATAAATGCATCTTTTAATGAAAATGCGTGTGGAAATAAATCTGAAAATTTAGCTGCAGCTGTGAAAAATCTTACCGGAATTACTGTGAATCATTTTGCAAGTTTCAATTTTGAAGGATTTGAAAAAATTATCGATTCATTTAATGGTATAGAAATTTGTGTTGATGTAACACAAAAAGAAGGGTTCAGTTTCGAAATTCAAAAAGGTTGTCAACAAGTTCAGGGTTCAACTGCATTAAATTGGGTTGTGTCAAGAAAAACTGAAGTTCTTGTTGGTGAAAAAATTCTAGATATTAATGGTAATGATGTATCTGAATGGAAATTAATGGAAGGGGTTAGCGATTTATCTAGAAATCAAAGACAACAGTATATAATCTTACAATTAATTAAAGAAATCAAAAATTTTAAAAACCTATCTGAACTTACTCAATTTGTGTCTGCCCTAGAAGATACGTTTGTTATTGATGAAAATCTAAGCTTAAATAAAGCGGTAGAATTGTTATGGAAATTTAGAAATTTTGACTTAAATAAAATTCTACAACCAGTTCTACCAGTTAAAAATTTTGAACTTTCAGATGGAAGACAGGTACTTGTTATGACAGAAAACTTTTCAAAATTTGCTCAATCTGTAGGATTATTAGATTCATAACTAGTTGTAACTTTATACAAGAAGTACATAGGTATTATCCAAAAATAAATTGCTACATCTGGTGAATAAATTAAATCATTTGAAAAATTTTGTGCTAAAAGAGCAATAGTAATTGATAAAAACAATTTATTATCTTTGTTAAAATTTTTAAAAATTAAGTAAGTGATTAAAGTAACAATTATAATTGCTAGAAGCAAACTATATTCAACAGCTAAAGTTAAAAACCCATTATGAGCAGTTGTAATTTCATCATATTGAGATAAAGAAAAATCTGATATGATTGAATTAAATTTACCATTTTCAGATATTAACTTTCCAGATCTTAAGCTTTGGCCACCTAAAAAATTTGAGTAACCACTAACAACATCTGATACCCAAAAAAAATACATTCTGCCATCAATTATTGACCATTTCCAAGATTGATTATTTACTTTATCGGTTGTTGGCAAAATTGAACTCTGACTGAATATTGTCTCATTTCCTTTTGGAATGTTATTCAAACTA
Organism: Candidatus Actinomarina sp.; assembly: GCA_041234785.1. Lineage (GTDB taxonomy): Bacteria > Actinomycetota > Acidimicrobiia > Actinomarinales > Actinomarinaceae > Actinomarina. The sequence goes on from JBEROH010000051.1 coordinate 13,140, forward strand.
AGCTTTATTGTAATTTCAAAGTCTTTTCCGCTAATATTTTCGATATTAGGTATTGCAATCCAATAACTCCTTGGTCTTTTAAGTTGTAGTCTATTTTCATCAAATACAATTTTTCCATCATTTCTATTGTCATAAAAACTATTTGTCATAGGAAGAAAAATAAAATAATCTTTATCTCGATTTTCTTTTGTAAAAAATATTTCTGTTTCATCATCTTCAATTTTTATTTTCAAACTGCTAACAAATCCGTCTAAATATGAACCGCCTGGTGATTGACCATCTGCCCAGCCACCTAATTCAAAGTAAGAAGAGTTTTCAACAAGGTCAATAATATAACCACTTGTATGAGATTCACCAATTTGAGTCCAGTTTATGTTATCGTTTGAATAGAAAAAAGAAACAATAGATCTAGGAATAATATAATCTCTATAATCAAATTTCATTTTTATAAAACCCTGAGCTTGATCATTGAGATTTGAATCTGCAACTAATTCATGATCGTCAATCTCATTTTCTTGATATTTTATATTAAATTGATTTATCAAGGTTTCGTCATCTAAAGTTATTAAGTAATCTTTATAAACTTCCTTTATGTAATTACCTCCACCTACTCCGTAAACAAAATCAATGTTCGATATTGCTAAATTTCTTAAAAAAGATCTATTAGATTGCTTTAAAAAAAGAGATGGAAACATTGAAATAAAAACAATGGATATAAATAAGATTATAAGCAACATTATTGATTTTTGACGTTTTGAAATATTATTTGAGAAATATAATATTAATATAAATCCTAAAAATAAAGCCATGTAAGAACCCCTTGAATAAGTAAGGTACAAATTAAAAATTGAAATTATAAATAAAATTAAATTTATTTTATTTTTTAATATAAAAGAGTATATATTTTTAGAGGAAAATAATTTTGAAAGAAATAACAAAGCATACATAGTGCATATAATTCCAATTACATTTGGTCCACCACCTTGAATTCCACCTAGTCTTCCAGAAGTAAAAGGGTTAGAACTACCTGTATTATTAGATATCCAACCATCTATAACTCCAGGTAATTGAATTTTAAAAATAATAATTATGAAATTTACAAAAACAACAATCGAAAGATATTCAAATATTCTGATTATGTTCTTACTGTCAAAGTTGATAGATTTAATGCATAAATAGGCCAATATAAAATAAAAATAAAATCTTAAATTTGTCTTATTAAATTCAAATATTTCAGTAGTAAAAATATTTGTATAAACAATAAAAAAGAATATGAAACTTAAAAATAATTTATCAAATGTTAAAAACTTAAAATTTTTAACATACTCAAAACTAAAATAAAACAATAAAATAATTAAAGGTATATCTTCAAAATTAATGCCAAAAATATCTAATCCATAATTTGAAGGAATTAAGAGTGACAAGGAAAACAAAAAGCCTACTAAGTCTGCTTTAAACCTAGGGGTATTAGTTTGCATTTTCAAGTGGGCCCGGCAGGACTCGAACCTGCGACCGACGGATTATGAGTCCGTTGCTCTAACCAACTGAGCTACAGGCCCCTAATTTATGAGATAATTGATTGAACTTTCAAAGCAATACTCATATCACCAGATATTTTTAATTTACCTGTCATAAAAGCGGCTTGAGGACTAGAAGACCCCTCCATTATTCCTTGCATTGTTGCGGAATCAGTAGTTATAGTACAAGTAGCATCCTTGTCATCTGAAGATATTTCTCCATTTACTCCATCTGCAAAAATTACTTGTTCGTCAACTACAAATTTAACAGAACCACCTAAAACACTCAAATCTCTACCTTGAGCACGTTTTTTGAACACTTCTAAAAGATTTTCCATTTTTTAACCTCCATATATTTAATATTATACTTTACAGTTCAATATTAGCTCCGAGGGTGGGACTTGAACCCACAACCAACGGATTAACAGTCCGCTGCTCTGCCATTGAGCTACCTCGGATAGCAAATTAATAATACTAGAAATTAAAGTGTATTCTGATATATTTCTTTTTTCTTTTTTAAATCTTCAACTTCCTGCAATAAAGCAAAATTTTTTGGATCACTTTCTTCAAATTCTTTAATTAATAGATTAATTTTTATTTCTGAAAAAACTAAAAATAATCTAGTAACTGACTCATTAAACTGTTCTCGTGAGTAAGAAATATTTATATACTTTTCAGATTCTAACTTATTTGTTTTTAAATTATCAATTAATGATTCAAATTGACTATCTAAACTAAGAATTTCTTCTATTTCTTTACTTAAATTAAAATTATTTTTAATAATTTCTGAAATTATAATATCTTTAAAAACAGAATAATTACTTGTTTTATTAGAAATATAATCATTTTTCTTTTCATAAGATTTAAAGTTCAATTCTTCCTTTAAAATATCTTTATTAGTTTTTAACCTTTTTGAAAGAAAATCTAATGCTATATCTACTTCAAGGGGGCTCAACTTAGCAGTAAGTTTTCTAAAATAGGCAAAGGTAGTTTTTTTGTCTTTATTCTTAAAAATAAACTTATCGATCAAATATTCAATAATTTCTTGATTGTTCTTTAAAATTTTATTTATATTTTCTGACTGACTTTCGTAAAGATCTGCAAGATCTTTGTATTTTAAAGGTAAATTTAAACAATTGATTTCTAATTTATTAGAAACTTGATTTTTGATTTCTAAAACTCTTTCAGCGGCCAATAATCCTGCTTCGTCATTGTCAAAACATAATAATATTTTATTTGTATATCTATTTAATATTCCAAGCTGTTGTAAGGTTAGTGCTGTACCAGATGGCGAAGCAACATTTTGATAACCCATTTTGTTTAGCGCTAATACATCAAAATAACCCTCAACTAAAATTACATATCCTTTTTTTCGTACAGAACTTAAAAAATTTTTTGTAAAATAAAAATTTTTATTTTTTTTGTATAAACTTGAGTCTGAAGAATTTAAGTACTTCGCACCAAATGAATCTAAACTTCTTCCCCCAAATGCAATAATCTCATTTCTTAAATTTAGAATTGGAAACATAATTCTATTTTTAAATAGAAAATTATTATTAGAGCTAATAAATCCTAATTTTTTTAAATCTTCTTCAGAAATATTATTTTTTTTAAAAAACTTTAATAATCTATCGTTATCTTTATCAATGAAGCCTATATTAAATGTTCCTATATCACTATCGGTATACATCCTTGAGAGTAAGTAGTTTTTAGCTTCTATAGAATTTGGTTCAAAAATTAATTCTGAAAAATACTCACTAATTAAATTCATTTTATCTTGGAGATGTTTGAATTCATCCTTATTGCTTGATTTTGTGTAAATCAACTTAAATAAATACTTTTCAGCAATAAACTCAACAGCTTCCTGAAATTCTAGATTATTTATTTCTTGAACAAAATGAAAAATATCTCCACCTTGCTTGCATCCAAAACAGTGATATAAATTTTCTATATCCGTAAAACTCATACTTGCAGTTTTCTCACCATGAAATGGACATACTGCCATTCCTTTACTTCCTCTTAATTTTCCTGATGTTGTAGATAAAATAAAATCACTAATTTTTGCTTTTTTCCTAAGATCATCAATAGAATTTTTACTTATTCCCATTACTTGTTTTCAAAATAATTTGATAAATTGTCTATTTGGATTCTTTCCTGTTTCATTGTGTCCCTAAACCTGATTGTTACAGCACTATCTTCAATTGAGTCAAAGTCCACTGTAATGCAGTAGGGTGTACCTATCTCATCTTGTCTTCTGTATCTTTTTCCAATAGATTGAGTAACGTCTAGTTCTACTCTAAAATTTTTAATTAGTTTATTTTTAATTTTATTGGAAATATCTATTAAATTTTCCTTTTTACTCAATGGGAGAATGCCTATTTGAATAGGAGCAATATCAAAATTAAATTTAAATAAAGCTCTTAATTCATCGTTAACAAGTTCTTCATGATAGCTTGAAAAAAGTATTGCTAAGACAGTCCTAGTTAATCCACCAGCTGGTTCTATAACGGTTGGTAAAATTTTTTGGTTTGAATCAGAATCAAAATAAGTCAAATCCTTTCCACTAGAACTTTGATGTGATGACAGGTCAAAAGTACCTCTGTTTGCTATTCCTTCAAGTTCTCCCCAGCCCCACGGATAATCGAATTCAATATCTATGGACTTAGATGCATAGTGAGCTAATTCATCTTTCATATGCTCACGCAATTTTAATTTATTTTCAGAAATTCCTATAGATTTATACCAATCTAATCTCTTCTGAATCCAAAAATTCATCCATTTTTCTTGGTCAGCTTCGTGACAAAAAAATTCAATTTCCATTTGTTCAAATTCATATGTTCTAAAAATAAATTGACCTGGCGTAATCTCATTTCTAAAAGATTTACCTATATTAGCAACCCCAAAAGGAAGTTTTGCTCTCATTGTTCTTTGAACATTTTCAAAATTTATAAATACTCCTTGAGCTGTCTCAGGTCTCAAATAAACTGCAGAAGTTTCATTTTCAACTGGGCCTAGATTTGTTCGAAACATTAAATTAAATTCTTTTGGATCTGTAAAATCTGAATCCCCGCATTCACAAGTTAATAAATCTAAACTATCAACTCGTAATCTTGTATTACAATTTTTACACTCAACCATAGGATCAGTAAACTCTGCTAAATGACCAGAAGACTTCCATACTTCAGTATTTTGGATAATAGATGTATCTATAGGATAAACATTAATATCTGAATCTGAAGTTAAATCTCTCCACCAACTATCAGATATATTTTTTTTAAGCAATGTGCCCAAAGGACCATAGTCATAAGAACTTCTGAGTCCACCATAAATGGACGAGGCATTAAAAACAAACCCTCTAGCTTGGGCAACTTTTACAATTTTTTCAAAAAGTTCTTTATTAATTTTTTCCATAGGTTCTATTCCTTGATTTAAATTCTAACAAAACTTCATCTAATATCTCTTTATTAATATCGGGCCAGAGGTTTTCTATAAATATTAACTCAGTGTATTTTAATTGATAGAGTAAAAAATTGCTAAGTCTCTTTTCACCAGCAGTTCTGAGTAGTAAATCTGGAAATGGAATGTCTGGATATTGAAACTGCGTATAAAAATCTTTTTCAACATCAACAATAGATAATTCTTTATGAATATTTAAATTATGTAACTTAGTAATTGCTTCATAAATTTCAAAATGCGATCCATAATTAAAGGCAAAAACAAGATTTAATTTTTTATTATTTTTTGTTGTTTTTTCCGTTTCTGACATTAATTGCTTATTCTCATCTGGAATATTTGAATTATTCAAATCTCCTAAAAATCTAAATCTTACACCTTTAGATTTAAACTCTTCCCTTCTTCTAAGAAGTAAATCTCTATTGAAAAACATTAAATACTCAACCTCATCAGCACTTCTTAACCAATTCTCTGTTGAGAATGCATAAACTGTTAACCAAGAAATTTTGTTCTCAAGAGCCCAATCGATAGTTAAAGATAAAGAATGTTCTCCGGCAGCATGACCAGATGTTCTAGGTAATCCTTTTGCTGTTGCCCATCTACCATTTCCATCCATTATGATTGCAAGATGATTTAATTTCATTTAAGAATTATTAACTCCAAACTTTATTAAGTATCTTATTTTCTATATTAGTAAGTTGACTTTGTTGATTATGTGAATAACCAATTATATGTAGTAAACCATGTAAAAGAACTAATTGAAATTCTTCAGACAATAATTTATTAAATTTTTTTGCATTGACTTTAATTAAACTTCTGTTTAGAAATATATCTCCTATTACTTCATTGTTCTCGTTAGAAAGCTTATTAATCTGATTCAAATTAGAATAAATGGGAACTGTCAAAACATCTGTGGGATAGTTTTTATTAAATAGCTTTTTATTGAGTTCCCTTGACTTTTTATCATCTACAGAATGTATAAAGAGAATAAAATTTTTAGAAATATTAAAATTTTTTAAAAATTCATTCAATAAAATATTAAATGAATTTTTTTCAAATTTATAAAAATAACCACTATATATTAGTTTCAAACTATTCTTCTTCTGAAATTTCTGGATACAAAACTCGCTGATGATACAATCCTTCTAAACTTTGTTGAAACGATTCTTTAATTAAATTCAATTCTTTAAAAGTTATTGGAGCATCATCCAGCTGACCGTCAGAAATTTTTTCATCAAATATTTCATTAACAACTTCAATAATTTTAAATTTGTCTGCATCTTCTTGCATAAATATTGCTCTACAGGCTGCTTCTAGTGAATCAGCAAACATAAGAATCGCAGACTCTTTTGATGTAGGTTTATTACCTAAATGTCTAAACTCTGATTTTATAACTTTAGGGTTTAATTTTTTTTCTTTTTCATAAAAATACCTAATAACTGAATCACCATGATGTTCACGTATACCCTGATAAACTACCTCGGGTATTTTAAATTTCCTAGCTAACTTGATACCTTCGGTAACATGGCTTTTAATTATTTCAGCAGATTCTTTAGGGTTTAAATTACTATGTGGATTTCCATACCCAATCTGGTTTTCTACAAACATAGTTGGGTTTAAAGTTTTACCAAGGTCATGATAATAAGCCATTGCTCTTGCTAATTGACTATTTGCTCCTATTTTCATAGCAGCTCTATCAGCTAGTGTTCCTACTACTAACGAGTGATTAAAAGTTCCTAAAGCATTCTCTTCAAGATATCTAAGAGCTGGATGATTTCTATCTGCAAGTTCAGATAATTTAAAACTTGAAGTAAGTCCAAAAATATTTTCAATATATGCAGTTAAAGAAAAGGCGGCTAAATTTGCAAAAAGTGCACTAAGAAATGAAAAAATTAATATTTGAAATAAGTTACCACTTTCTCTTAAAAAAAAGTAAACACCAAATGCTAACAGGGGTTGTGTAAGAGAGATATATAAAATTCTTTCTCTTAGAAGGGCCCTGTCCGTATCCTCAGATAGGAATATAGCTGGAATAATTGTTCCTAATGCGCCAAGAGCAACAAGGCCTACATTACCTCCCCCAGCTAAAGCTAGTAGTGAACTAGAAAGAGATAAAATTAATGTTGCTCTAAGATTTAATAAGGTTACTGAGATTATTCCAACAAATGAAATTGGCAATAAGTATTGAATAAATTCAAGATCTGATTGTTGAGAAAAATATGAAACCCCTCTTAGAAATATTGAAGATATTAATATAAGTGTCAGCATTAACAATAGTTCATTATCATTTTTCCATATTGTATCTTTCAACCTCCAAAGAAGAACATATAAAACAGTAAACACTGCAAATATTATAGGTATTGCTGATGTTTGGACTGTTCTTGATTCGCCCGATAAAAAACCAAATTCATTTAGAGCTTTATAAATTACTTCATTAATAATTTCTCCTTCTGTAACTATAACTTCATCTTTAAAAAATTGAACGGTAACATCTTCAATCTGACTAGCAGCTTTATTTTTTTGTTCATTCCACAATTCTTCTTCTAATTTTTGATTAGCAATTAAATTTTCAGCAATAATTTCACCAACCATAGACTTAATTCTTGATTCAGGGATTAAGGCATACAATTCACTGGTCAAATTTAAATTTGGAGGATTGGCAACAATCGATTGTCTAATTTGATTCAAATTTTCACTATTAATACCAGAAGATAAAAATACGTTAGCTTGGTTTTTTGACTCTATTTCAACTGAAGTCATGTAACTAGTATTATTTTTCAAATCAATATTGAAAATTTCTACTAAAACTTCAATAGAAGAAATAGAAATAGTTGAAAATAACAACGAAGACTGAATTTTTTCAATTTGCTGTGATTTTGTTAAGGTAATTATATTGACAACAGGTTCAGTATCTTCAGGGTTAGTAGAATCATTTTGTTCAAGAACTTCTTCAGTTTTTGATTTGATTACAGTTAAAAACATTTCAGTTATTCCATTGATTACATCTCTAGAAATTTTCGCATCAATAGAGTAAACAGGTTGAACATTATTTACAGCATTACTTCTAAGTAATTCAGTTTTAGCATCATCAACAACAGATAAGAACCTTGGGGATGAAAAGGTTACTGGAGAAGTATCTCCTATATTAATCTTAACAATTTGATTCTCAGGAAAAATAGAAAATGAAATAAACCATACAGCTGATGCAAACACTACAATATATAGAATTTTTTTAAAATGTATAATATACTTACTCATTATTTATCTGGAAATATTTCTAATATTTTTTGGACAACTTTATTTCTTACAATATCCGAATTTTGAAATTCTATAACAGAAACTTCTTCAATACTAGACAAAACTTTTCTAGTCTTTTTGAGACCTGAAAATGAAGTATTATGCAAATCTATTTGCGACTCATCTCCTGTAATAATCATTTTTGAAAACTCCCCTAATCGCGTTAAAAACCTTTTAATTTGACTAGTTGTCGCATTTTGAGCTTCATCAAGAATTACACAAGCATTGTTTAAAGTTCTTCCTCTCATGAATGCAAGGGGTACAATTTCAATATTTCTTTTTTCAATTAAATAATGTAGGGTTTCATTCCCTAAAAAATACTCTAAAGAATCAAACAATGGAACTAAATAAGGATCGATTTTTTGGGACAAATCACCCGGTAAATAACCCAATCTTTCACCCGCTTCAACAGCAGGTCTAGTCAGTACAATTTTTTTTATTTCATTATTTGAATACATTTTTACAGCACTTGCGACAGCTAAAAAAGTTTTGCCTGTACCTGCAGGGCCAATCCCAAAAGTTATAGTTGAGTTTTGAATAGTTTGTAAATATTTAAATTGATTTAAATTTCTTATTTTTATTGATTTGTCATCTATTATATTAAAACTACTTATTTTTTCACCATTTGAACTTTTATTTTCATTGAACATAGTAAGCAATTCGAGATCTGGAATTTCAATAAACTTGTTACCATCACTCATTAATAACATTTCATCAACAATTTTTATAGCTTTTTCAGTATCCTTAGATTCTCCTGAAATATAGATAATATTTCCCCTTAAGTTAATTTCTAATTTTGGAAAAAATGATTTCAAATATTTAAGATTTTGATCATTAACACCAAAAATATTAACTAATTCTTTGTCTAATGGGATTGTTTTTTCTATCGTAATCATATATTTTTTAATTTCTCTCCGCCTATAAGATGTAAATGAATATGAAATATTGTTTGATTTGCATCACTATGAGTATTAAATATTAATCTATAGCCAGTAGTGTCAATACTATATTTTATAGCAAGTTTTTTAGCACAAAAAATCATCTTTCCCATTAGATCAATATCATCGATCTCAATATCATTAATTGTTTTAATCCTCTTTTTTGGAATTATTAGTACATGAACCCTAGCGACAGGATTAATGTCATTTATTGCAAATATTTCATTATCTTCATAGATAATTTCGGATATTATTTCACCATCTATAACCTTTTCAAAAATTGATTTTTCATCCATAATATATTTTACATCATTAATGATACAGCAGTTATGGCAGCTGTTTCAGTTCTTAGGCTAAAATTCGATAGCGAATATATTTTTGAAAAATTTGCTAACTCTTTATTAGTCCAACCACCCTCTGGGCCAATTGCAAAATTGTTTATGATGGAATTATTTTTTTTATAATTTATCCCACTTATATCAAAACAATTCGAAAATTTGTTATAGTCAAGCTCTTCATCAAAATTAAATTTTGGAAAAAAAGGAGTGCCTGATTGTTCTACTGCTGATTCAGCCCAACTAATTATTTTCGATGAAGCAGTATTAGTATTTTGAGTATTTGTAGTTTTTACCAAGTTGATTTCGAAAGTATTAAGCTCAACTAATTTTTCAATCATAAATCTAAATCTGTTTTTTTCTCTTAAGTAGGGAACGGCAATACTAATTTTATTTTCTAAGTAAAAATTTTCTACTTTCATTATTTCAACATTCTCATTTATTAAATGACCAAATGCTAAAAACCCTTGTCCATTAGAAATATTTACCGAACTATTATTTTTAATTCTTAAAACATTGATTAAATGATGTAATTTAATTTCTGGAATTTCAATAGTCTTTTTAACTAAATCAACAGAAGGTAAATACAGAGTTGGCACAAACATTATTGCTTCAAAAATTCTCTGAAAGCTTCTTTTGGCACATTAACATTTCCAATTTGGCGCATTTTCTTTTTACCTTCTTTTTGCTTTTATAAAAGTTTTCTTTTCATGGTTATATCCCCTCCGTACAGTTTTGCTGTAACATCTTTTCTTAAGGCTTTAATAGTTTCCCTAGCAACAACTCTAGATCCTATCGCTGCTTGAATTGGAATATCAAATTGCTGTCTTGGAATTAATTCTGAGAGTTTTTTTACTCGTTTTCTGCCAACAAACTCAGCGTTTTCTTTAGATAGAATTGAACTAAATGAATCAATTACTTGACCATTAACTAATATATCAAGCTTTACTAAATTACCATTTTCAAAATCTAAAATATTGTAATCTAATGTTGCAAAACCTTGAGATATAGATTTTAAAGTATCATAAAATCCATTAACAAGTTCAAGTAATGGTAATTTGTAGTTCAACTTTACCATTGAAGTACTTAAATAATTTAAATCTTTTTGAATACCTCTTTTTTCATTTAATAGCTGAATTACCGATCCAAGGTATTCTTTAGGGAGTAACAAGTTCAATTCACAATACTTTTCTTGAATTTGCTTAATATCAGTATATTTTTCCATCTCACTTGGATTTCTGATAACAATCTCCTGATTATTATTACGAATTATTTTAAATTCTACCGAGGGAGGTGTAACAATTAAGGACAAAAAAAACTCTCTCTCAAGTCTCTCAATAACTATTTCCAAATGTAGTAATCCCAAGAATCCACATCTAAATCCGAACCCAAATGCTGAAGAAGTTTCTGGTTCGTAATAAAAACTAGCGTCATTAAGTACATATTTATCTAAGGAGTCTCTTAATTTTGAATACTCATCCGAGTCTGAAGGGTAAATACTAGAAAAAACGGTTGGTTGAGGTTCTTTATATCCTGAAACTATTATTGGATTCTTTTCAGAATCTGACACGACTGTATCCCCAACTCTGATTTGAGATAAGTCTTTAGCTCCTGTTATCAAATACCCTACTTCACCTGAATTTAACTTTGCTGAAGGTGTAAATTTTAAATCGAAATAACCCATTTCAGTAGGTTCAAAGCTAAATTTTGAATTTATTAGTTTTAATTTTTGATTTGACTCAATCGAATCACCAAAAACTCTTACTGAAGCAACAACTCCTCTATATGAGTCAAAAAACGAATCAAAAATTAATGCGTTAGTACCATTTGTTTTTTTAGAAGGTTGACTTACTAAATTTGGGATTGCCGAAAGAAGTTCTTTAACACCTTGTCCAGTTTTTGCAGAAATTTTAAATATTTCATTTTCAGTAGAACCAATTAAATTAAAAATTTGTTTAGAAGCAGAATCGACATCTGCATCAATGGAATCTATTTTATTCAAAACAGGTATAATTTCTAATCCAGCTTCAATGGCCGCATATGAGTGAGCAAAAGTCTGAGCTTGAATTCCCTGGGTAGCATCAACTAATAAAATTGCACCATCACATGCTATTAATGCTCTTGACACTTCGTAAGAAAAATCTACATGTCCAGGTGTATCTATTAAATTTAAAGTAAGATCTTCAAATTGTAGTCGAATAGGTTGGGACTTGATAGTAATACCTTTTTCCCTCTCAAGATCCATTGTGTCTAAAATTTGATCAACGTGTTCACCCCTTTTTATAAGCCCTGATAATTCAATAAACCTATCTGCCAAAGTAGATTTTCCATGATCTACATGTGCAATTATTGAAATATTTCTTATATTTTTATTACCTAACATATTTATCAAGTTAATATCTTATATACTGAAAGGTTTTAATGGCTAATATTAATTCACAAAAAAAGAGAATAAAACAAGATAAAAAAAGAAATCTTAGAAATAAATCTGTAAAAACAGAACTTAAAACTGTACTTAAGTCTGTAAAAGAAAATAAAGTTGATTCTTCACTTGAAGCGCTGAAAACTTTAGACACAGCTTACTCTAAGGGAATAATTTCAAAAAACTATAGAGATAGAAATAAAAGTAAAATTTCAAAACTGAAGTAACTTTTTCAAAGAAATTATGTATCTTTTAGCGTTTTCAATATTAAATCCGCTCACATATAAAAGTTTTTCAATTTTTTGAGTTGACAAAATTGCTAAATCAATATTTTTTAAATCTAATTTTTCTACTTTAATTAATGCATCTTGATATTTAAAATCTTTTTTTTCCTTGAGTAAAGTACTTACAACATTTATATCATTTTCTTTTAAAAGTTTTAATCTAACTAATTCTTTTATAAAATAACCTGTAAAATTTCTGAAGTTATTATCATTTTTTGTAAAGTACTCTAAAAGATAAATACTAAAAGTTTTATTTTTGGAGTAAATGATCGAAGTTATGTCCCAAGGAAATATCTCTTCTTTTTTATTTTCATAATATAAAATCTCAACATTACCTTGAAAGTTACTAAATTTTGACAAATTTGATTTTTTGACTTGAAATATTATTTTATCTTCAGAATTAAAATTTAATTTTTGAAATTTTGAAAAAGTTAGAAATTCGTCAAAAACTAATTTATAAACATCAGAATTAAATAAATTAATATTAAGAAAATTAATTTCATTTATTGATATTTTTTCAATCTGTAAATTGAAACTTTTTAGATTTTCAATATTATCAATTAAGTCTTCTGTTACTAATATTTTCATTATCCAACAAAATTAATAATCTTGTCTTTAATATATATTACTTTTTTAAAATCACTCGCACTTATATTATACTCTTTATAACATATGTTTAAGATTTCATCTTGACTTAAACCTACGTTTGTTTCTCTTGTAAACCTTTTTTTTTCCATTTATTTGGACAACTAATTCATATGTAGGGTCAATTAAATTATCCATATCAGTGATAGGCCAATTTTGTTTTATTAAATCTTTTTCAAAAAATTTATTGTAAACCTCTGAACTAATATGTGGAGCCAATGGGAAAAGTAACTTGCAAATACTATCAACTATAAATTCTTTTGATTTCTTAGATAAAATAGTTTCTGTCTTTAAATAATCAGATAATTTATTATTAAAAATCATTAAATCTGATACTGCAGTATTGAATTCAAACTTTTCAATATGTTGTGTAACTGAATTTATAGTTTGATTCATATTCCTTACAAGATCTATCTCATTTACACCTATAACATCTTCAAATATTTTTTCTAAAGCGTCCATATTTTCCCAAAATTTATTAAGAAATCTTTTAGTTCCTTCTATTCCACCTACATTCCACTCAACACGATCTGTGGGGGGTGCCATAAAAAGAATAAACAACCTCAAAGAATCTGCACCGTGACTTTCAAAGTAAGCTTCAGGATCTATAACATTGCCTCTAGATTTAGACATTTTTGAACCACCAAAATTAATCATTCCTTGAGAAAATAAATTTAAAAATGGTTCATCTATTTTTAACATACCTATATCTCTTAATGCTTTAACAAAAAATCTAGAGTACAGTAAATGTAAAATTGCATGCTCAACTCCACCTATATATTGATCTACCGGTAACAAAGCGCTAACTTTTTCAGAGCTAAAAGGAATTGATTTATTATCAGGATCGACAAATCTTAAGAAATACCATGAAGAGTCTACAAAAGTATCCATCGTGTCAGTTTCTCGTAAAGCATCTGAATTGCAATTTGGACATTTAACATTAACAAAATCGACACTCTTAGCTAAAGGAGATTCGTCAGAATTTTTATAATCTTTTATATCTGGGAGAACTACAGGAAGATTTTCAATTTTTTCTGATACTAAACCACACTTTTTACAATTAATGACAGGAATCGGGCAACCCCAATACCTTTGTCTACTAATTAACCAATCTCTTAATCTAAAAACTGTCTTTTGTGATCCTAAATTAGAACTTTCTAAATATTCAACAATTTTTTTAGAAGCTTCTTGGTGTGATTTTAGATTATTGAATTCATTAGAATTAATAATCACTCCCTCGTCAACAAAAGCTTTTTCCTCAACATTTTTTTGATTTTTTTCGTCAGAAATTACTTGAATTATTTCAATGTTGTATTTTTTTGCAAACTCAAAGTCTCTTTGATCGTGTGCGGGAACAGCCATAATTGCACCAGTCCCATAATTATTTAATACATAATCTGCAATCCATAGTGGAACTTCTTTTTGGTTTATTGGATTTATAACTTTTAATCCAGTATCTACACCTGTTTTCTCTTTAGAACTTGACAACCGTTCAAATTCAGATTTTTGTTTTGCACTTTTTTGATAAGATAAAATTTCTTCTTTTGAATATGATATTTCTAAAATTTGATTAATTATTTCATGTTCAGGTGATAAAACTGCGAAAGTCATTCCGTATAATGTATCTGGCCTAGTTGTGTAAACATCAAATTTTAATTCCGTATCAACAATATTCAAACTAAACTCAGCACCTACAGATTTTCCTATCCAATTTTGCTGCATAGCTTTTACATTCTCCGGCCAATCACCAATATCGTTAAGACCATCTAATAGCTCATCTCCATACTTAGAAATATTCAAAAACCATTGATTTAAGTTTTTTTGAATTACTTCTGAATCACACCGATCACATAATCCTTCAATAACTTGTTCATTTGCAAGGACAGTTTTACAAGAGTCGCACCAATTTACGGGAGCATCCTTTTTATATGCTAAGCCACTTTCAAAAAATTTTATAAAAATATATTGTGTCCATTTGTAATATTCTGGAGTATGTACCGCTACCTCTCTATCCCACTCGTATAAAGAGCCCAGTTTAATAATCTGATTTTTCATTTTATTGATTCTTTGTTCAGTAAACTCTTTTGGATGAATACCAGTTTTTATAGCTGCATTCTCAGCTGGTAGTCCGAAAGAATCCCAACCCATTGGAGAAAGAACATTAAAACCATTCAATAGCTTATAACGAGTTATTAAATCTCCATATGTATAATTTCTAACATGACCCATGTGTAAATCTCCTGAAGGATAAGGGTACATACACAAATTATAAAATTTTTTATTATTTGATTCTAAATTATATTGAACAGAATTGTTTTCGGACCAATATGATTGCCAATATGATTCTATTTCTCTAAAGTTATATTCTTTCATGATTTATACACATCTAATATTTTAGGAAAAACAGCATCAATATTATATATTTCTAATATTTTTTTTAACTCTTGAATTTTAAATTTTTTAATCTCAGAATCTCTAATATCTTTTGATGCTTGAATAATTTGCATTTTTAAATCTTCAACATCATTAAAAAGGTATCCTGAGTGTTTTGAAATAAATTGATTCATAGGTAAAACATTTCTAGTAATGCAGATCTTATTAAAACTAATGGCCTCTAACAGAACTAGACCCAATCCCTCTGAATAAGACGGAAAAACAAAAATATCAATTTCTTCAAAAAATTTATTTTGATTATCAACATAGCCTTCAAAGTGGGAAACAGAAAGTAAATTATTATTCATCATACTTTTTAAAAAATTTATATATTGTATTTCCCCATATCCTCCAATCGTAAATTTAAAAGGGAAATTTATTTGATTTAAAGCTTGAATTAAGTCTTCGATACCCTTATTTTTATTCAATCTACCCAAAAACCCAATAGTTATATCATTATAAATTTTTTTCTCTTTAACTATTTTTTTAGAGATCCAATAATTAACAACAGTAGGAGAAATTTTTTTTGTATGGTTGTTTAACCATGTTTTGACTTCATTTGATATAACTATTACAGAATCTGCATCTTCCCATGCTTTAACTAGTAAAGTAAAAAATATTAATTTAAAATTTTTTTTATAATCTTTGGGTAAATAGGAATCATATTTACCATGAATTGAAACTACCCATTTGAATCCTAATAGATTAAATAAAAATTTTTTAGTAAGAAAAACCATAAAATCACTTCTAGGTTGGTGTGAATGTACAACGTTATACTCATTTACTTTAATTAATTTTCTTAATTTTAGATAAGAAACTATATTAAACATACGAGGACCATTGAGTCTATAAATTAATGCTCCAGCATCGAGTAAATCTTTTTTTATAGACAAAATATTAGGATCATCTGGACCGATAACGACAATCTCAACTATAAATTGTTCATCGATTTGAGCTTTAACTAACTCTAATAAATGACTCTCAGCACCACCTCTATTCAAAGAATTTATAACATGACATACTTTCATTTAAAGCCTAGGTGTTATCCATGTAGATTTAGGAGGAAATAAAGTATCCTCATTGTAAATTGTATTTTTCTCAATTGGCGTAAAAGTAACAGTGTTATAATCTTCTTTTTTAGATTCTGTTAATGGAGAAATTAAAGATTCGTCTTGAAATGTTTTTTTTAATTCATAAAGATCAAAAATTGAATTTAATTTACTACTTGTAAAAATTCTTTGATCCACTTGAATAAACAGTTCACTATTATTTGTTTCAAAATACTCTAAGTCATTTAATTTATTAAAAAACTCTTCTTTTTCAATATTTAATATGAATTTATATGGAAATATTTTTATGTCTAAATAATTTACTAAAATACACTTTAACTTAGAAACTTGATTTTTTTTTACTGCATATTTCCATCTATGGTGACCATCTAATAAGCAGACTCTATCAATTGTTAAAGTTTTAATCGTGTTATTCAATAAAACATCTGGATACAAACCAAGTATTATTGGTTCGAATTCATTTATATCAGTATCCATAGAAATTTCATTATTAGTTAGCGTTTGTTCGTGCATTTTTACATTGTCAGAAGTTGAATTGTATGACCAAAAATCTGATAAGTAAGCTGTAATAATATAAGATTTAAATTTGTATTCTTTTAAATTTTTAAAAATCATAGATTGTTACTATCAATAAATTTTTCAAAAAAATCCATAAAATATAAAAAAGTTTGTTCATCGATACTGTTATACAAGCTAACTCTTATCCCACCCACACTTCTATGTCCGTTAATACCTATAATTCCAATACTTTTGGCATCTGAAATAAAATTTTTATTGTGAGTGTCTTCTAAAAAGCTGAATACGACATTAGACCTGCTTCTGAATTCTCCTTTGAAATTAGTTTTTATAAGGGAAGATTGGTGATCTAAAAAATTATACAAATATGCTGATTGTTTTTTGGACTTACTTTCAAAATACTCAATGCCACCCATTTGTATCATCCAATCAGTTATTAGTTTTACGATATAAATTGAAAATGTTGGAGGTGTATTCATAATTGAATTTGCATTTGTAAGCTTTTTTAAGTCTAAATAGCTTGGATTAACAAGATCTTGCTCTAAAAAATTATTGTTAACTAAACATATCGTCACTCCAGGAATACCCATATTTTTTTGAGCACCGGCATATACATAACTCAAATTATTAAAACTATATTTGTATGAACAAAAATCTGAAGACATATCAATAATTAAGTTATCATGTTTTAAGTTATTAAAATTTCGAATCTGAACACCTTCAATCGTTTCATTGGAAGTTATATGGAGATAATCTAATTCACTAAAGTCAGTATTTTCTTTACCTATATACTTTTGTATCTCTTTATCTCGTATGTCTAAAACTTTTATGTTTTTGAATGATTTGAAGTAATCTTGAGAAGTTTGGTATCCCCAAGATCCTGTAACTAAGCATCCTATACTTTTTAAAAGATCTACATTAAATGGAATAAGTGCATTTTGAAAAGTTGCTCCTCCTTGCAACAGAAGTACTTTAAAATTTTTTGGTAAAGAAATAAGTTTTTCAAAATTTTCATTGATTTCATCTAGAATTTCTTCAAATTCCTTACTTCTATGTGAAATTTCTAGTATAGAATTTCCAGTTTTTTTAAACTTTTTTACAGACTCCTGAGCTTTATTTATAACCTCAAAAGGAATTTTAGATGGTCCGGGTGAAAAATTATAAATGTTGCTCAATATTTTTATCTCCAAATAATATTCTATACCCTAAGCCAAGTATTAATCCTGTAAACGCATTTAATTCTTCAATAGGGATGAGAAAAAAGAAAAATAATATTAGCAAATACTTTAAAACCTCTGTGGTAGGTTTGTTTTTAAAAAGAATAAATATTAAAAAGAATAAAATAAAAAATGAGACTACTCCAAATACTATTAATAAATTTATAAATAAACTTTGAACATTTCTAGTGAAAAAAAGCAAGGAGTAGTTGCCTGTACCAAAATTTTGGGTTGAATACTGACGATTTAAATACTTTGGCAATACTCTGTTTGTTAAATACATCTCGATTTCAATTTCAGATGTTAAATATTTTTGAAAGTTAGAGTTAACTGCATGTAAACCATTTCCATAAAGATCTACTGCACCACTCATTAAAAAGTTAATAGTGTTTCTCCTATCAGGGTCGATATCAATAATATTTTCAATATTTTCTAGGGATACAATATTTACATCGTTTGAAATGTTTAAGGTATTACATTCTTGACTGTAAGAATTTAGAGCACATTCTTTAAGTGATATGAGTGAAAAAACTAAAATTAATAAAAATGGAGTAATTTTTTTAAAGTTTTTTGATTTATTATATAACTTAATTGATATGAATATAACAATGACTATCACAGAATATACTCTTAACAAATCACTTCTAGAGAGGCCTAAAGCCAAAGAAATAATTAATAAGGGGAAAATTTTTAAGTTTTTTTTACCTAGAATTAGAACCATAAAAATTGGAAACAAGTAAGAGACTAATAAAACTGGCTCTCTAAATGTACCCATAGCTCTGTGAGGCTCATAAGGCCAAAATATAGTTTGATTTGAAACAGAACCTAAAAAAGATGTACTTGAACGATTTCTAAAAGGCTCATAAAAATCAAACATTTGTGAAAAATAGATATAAATAGTAATTAAAGAAATAAGAATTAATAGCCTTTCCAATGAGTTAAGAAAATCTTGAGTATTAATATTTTGAAAAAATGAGTTAATTGTAGAAATAATTATTAAAAAGGAT
>JBEROH010000017.1:0-14338 GCA_041234785.1 Candidatus Actinomarina sp.
AACGTTTCTACTCCACCAAGACTTACAGCAAGTTTGTACAAGTCTAATGATTGCCAAAACTTCTCTTGGTTAATACTATCTTCTAGATAAAAGCTCATCATTCCACCAAAATAATCCATTTGCTTAACTGCAATGTCATGATTTTCATAATTTTTTAACCCTGGATATCTCACTTCTTTAATATGTTCAGAACTTTCTAAATATTCAGCTAACTTATGGGCATTTTCAGAATGTAATTTTATTCTTGGACCTAATGTGTAAAGACCTCTTTGTACAAGATATGAATCAAATGGTGACATAATTGCACCACCCTGTCTTTGATAAAGCATTAATTCTTCATGAAGATCACCCTCTTTACACAAAACTGCTCCACCAAGCGTATCACTATGACCACCAATGTATTTTGTTGTTGAGTGCATAATAATGTCAACACCATGTTCAAAAGGTCTAGTAATAAAGGGTGTAGAAAAAGTACTATCTGCAACTAAAAGTGTTTCATGTTGATGAACTATTTCAGAAATATTTTGTAAGTCATATAATTTCATAGAAGGATTTGATGGTGACTCTATCCAGGCAAGTTTTGTCTTTTCATTTAATAAGTTGTTCAAAGCATCGTGGTCTGAAAAGTCACAAAAGTTAACTTCAACACCACGTTCACGAATTATTTTAGAAAAATAGTTAGTTGTTCCACCATAGACATCTTTTGTTATCACAACATTGTCACCTGGTTTTGCGAGTTCAGCAATTATACTTACTGCAGACATTCCTGAAGCCATAGCGAAAGCGTGAAGTTCTTCATAGTTGTCAACTCCTTCAAGTGATGCCAAAGTTCTTTCAAAAAGCTCTCTGCTTGGATTATTAACTCTTCCATAAAAATATTCTGATTCACCTGGAACATCATTCTTATAAGTTGTTGAAAGATGTAGAGGAGGCATTATATCTCCACTTACAGGTTCGAATCGTTTATTTGCATGAAGAGCTTTGGTATTCATACCATATTTTTTAGATTTCCCCATGTATAGAGTCTATATCATTTGGCAATGCATTGGTTGAATAATTTTGCTATTTTGTTTTTATGAGTAAAAAAATTTATATTGCAGGACCATTGTTCAACAAACATGAACAAATGTATCTAGAAGACATTGCAAAAGTATTGGAGGAAAATGGTTATGATTGTTTTTTACCTCACAGAGACCAAACAGGGATTGATGAATCTGAACTGGAAGGAACTGATATGTCTCAAGAAACAAAGGATAGAATTTTCAGCAATGATCTTAATGCATTAGAGGCTGCAGATTTGACGGTCGCTCTTTTAACTGGACAAGATATAGACTCAGGAACTTCAGCAGAAATTGGTCATACTTTTGCAAAGCAGAAGCCAGTAATTGCAATTAATGCATATGAGAGAAGGTATAGAAACTTGTTTGTAGAAGGCATGTTGACTGTAACAGTAAATGATATAAGTGAAATAATTCCTGAAATTGAAAAATTAGGCTGAAACTAAAAGATTCTTAAACCCTCTAATCCCAAACGCTCCTGTTCTAGAGGGCTCTTCTATTAAGTTAAACTGTTTTTCAAGTATATGGTTGAAAGAAACTCCTAGTTCTAATTTTGCTAAATGGGTACCTATGCAAAAATGTATACCTCCACCCCAACTGCTATGATCTTTCATTTTGCGTTTGAAGTTAATTTCATCAGGGTTTTCGAATACCCTTGGATCTCTATTGGCAGAACCTAGTAATATTGCAACTTTTGAGCCTTTACTAATATTGTGCCCACCAATAACTACATCTTCTAATGCATACCTTTGGAAAAATTGTAAAGGACTATCATATCTAATTAATTCTTCTACAACATCATTAATGTCTTCAGTTTCATTTTTGATTTCTTCAAATGATTGATTGAGTGTTAGTAGCGCATGAAGCCCATTACCAAGTGTGTTAACTGTTGCTTCATGGCCAGCATTAAGAAGCAAAATAACTGTACATATGATTTGATCATCAGTGAGATAATTATTATCTTCAGACACTTGTGACAATCTAGTTATCATGTCATCTTCTGGTTGTTTTCTTCGTTTATCAAGTAAGTCTTGAGTGTACTCAATAAACTGCTTTGCTGCTTCTTCAGCATTATTAGCATTTTCTTCCGTAACTTCGAAGTCATACATTTTTACAATTTTATGGGACCAATCTAAAAATTTTAAATGATCACTCTCGGGTACGCCTAAAAGCTTTCCAATAATACTTACCGAATATGGTTGGGCATAATCCTTTAACATATCAAATTCTGTACCTTTATTTTTTTCAAATAGCTCGTTTGATTTATCTTCCATGTAGGGAACTAATTGTTGAACTGATCTAGGTAAGAACGCTTTTGCTACTAAACCACGAAGCTCTTTATGAAGTTGTCCCTCAAGATTTAATAATGAAAACTCTTCAGATTTCCAGAAATTATCATAAGTTGCATATTTGTCAGACCTTTTATACCCAACAAAAGTTAATGGAATATCGGTGGCTTTTAACTCTTCTTCAAAACCTTCAATATGATTAAAAGTTGTACCGAATGTCTTAGTAGACTGAATAGACCTTACATCTTCATACCGTGTAAAAAAATACAAACCATTTATTTCATCCCAAAAAACAGAGGTTTCTTCTCTAAATTCCCCCATTTTTTTGTATGGATCTTTTATAAAGTCAAAATCTTCTGTTGGAAGATGCAAATTTGGAATATTCATAAAATAATTATATTGACTTAGTCTATGAGTTGAAACCAAATTAGTAACAATATAAAAAATTAAAGATGAAACTCTTTTATGTATTGTGTAAAATATTTATACTTAGTTTCAATGTTTAAAAGGTAACCATTGTAAAAAAACCTTATTAAAAAAAAAGAGGTTTTGTGTCTGTAATAAAAATAGAAAATCTTACTGTCCAGTATCTAGGTGAAGAAACAAATGCATTGGATGGGGTCTCTCTTGAAATTCAAAAAGGAGAGTTTGTTGCTTTGTTAGGCGCACATGGTGCTGGTAAAACAACATTATGTCTTTCATTAAATGGCATAGTGCCAAACATGATTAATGCTGATATGTATGGAGCAATAGAAGTATTGGGTGAAGTACCTCCAAAGATCCCTGTAAGGCAACTTGCAACTAAAGTTGGTAGTATTTTTGACAATCCAGAGTTTCAAATGAGTCAGTTAACAGTTTTTGAAGAAGTGGCTTTAGGACTCCAAAATTTAGGAGTGGAAAAAACTACAATAGAAAAAAACATATCAGAATCACTAAAACTTGTCGGCTTAGAAGGGTTTGAGGAAAGGTCTCCATTTGAAATATCTGGAGGACAACAACAAAGGCTAGCAATGGCTTCTGCTTTAGCAATGAAGCCAGAAATTTTAATCCTAGATGAACCAACATCTAATCTCGATCCAATTGGAAAAGAAGAAGTATTCTCTGTTACAAGAAGCCTGAACCAAGAAGAAGGATTAACTGTAATAATTGCTGAACATGAAGTAGAAGTTATTGCAGAATTTGCTGATACTTTAGTCCTTCTAGACGAGGGAAGGGTTAACGAAATAGGAACTCCACAGGATATATTTCCAAGATTTGTCGATCACCAAGAAGATATTGGCGTAAGGGTTCCACAAGTGACAGACCTAGCTTCAAGAAAAACCGAAAATTTTAGTTCAATTCCTGTTACCTTAGATGAGTCAGTTGAGATGTATAAAAAATGACAAAAATTAAAGTATCTAACTTGCAACATAAATATCCAAATGGCGTAGTTGCCGTAAGCAATGTAAATGTTGAAATTGAACAAGGCGAACAAGTATCTGTGGTAGGACAAAATGGTTCTGGAAAAACCACATTAGTTAAACATTGGAACGGCTTATTAAAACCTACTAAAGGAAATGTTTTTGTTGGAGAACTAGATACTCTAGATCATTCTGTAAACATTCTTGCAAGAAAAGTAGGTTATGTGTTTCAAAATCCAAACCATCAAATTTTTGCGGCTTCTGTAAGAGACGAGCTAGAGTTTGGTTTAATCAATATTGGATTAGACGAGGAGGAAGTAAGTAACAGGACTAACCGTATTGCTGAAGAATTTGGACTAGTTGATTACTTAGAGACAAATCCATACAGGTTAGGATTTTCATTAAGAAAAACGGTTGGAATGGCATCAATAATTGCTATGGAGCCAGACGTCGTTGTTCTTGATGAACCAACAACGGGTCAAGATTATCTTGGAATAAAAGCAATTAGAACTGCAATAAAAAAATTAAAAGAACAAGGTAAAACAGTAATAGTGGTTTCTCATGACATGCCACTTGTTGCAGAAGATACAGACAGGGTTTTAGTGATGTGTGACACAGAATTAATTTTTGATGGAACACCATCCAAACTTTTTGCAAGTAATGAGATACTATCCAAAACAAATCTTTTACCACCGCAAATTACTAGTTTCACTCAAAAAGTCGGCTTAAACACTGAAGGTGAAAGTGTCCTGTCTGTTGATGAAGCTGAAAAAGCCTTGTAATCATACCTTGTAATGAGTTACAACATATTTTCTAAATTTTAATAAAATAACCTGCACGCCATATATTTTGTTAATAGAATAAAAATAACAATGTTCATTGGGCTCATTGTTAAAAAACCCAATCAACGCTAATAATTAATTTATTAGCATTGAAATTTCTTTCGAGGGGGAGATTAGATGAACGAACAAGCCACTCAAGGCGAAAAACTAAGTAGCTCTACTGGCGGTGGAGTTCCTTTAACATATGTTATTGCATTAGTACCTGTTGCTTCTGTATTGAATGTTATTGGTGGAACTGTCGCTGGAGCTTTGAAGCTACCTATCTTCTTGGACATGATTGGAACAGCAGTTGTTGCTATGACAATTGGTCCTTGGTGGGGAGCATTAGTTGGAGTGATCACAAACCTAACAATGGGCTTTTTAACAGGTCCAGTTTCAATTCCATTCGCGGCATGCAACGTAGTTGGTGCCTTGGTATGGGGTTATGGAACAAGATGGGGCTTTGCTAATGATAAACTAAGATTCTTTGGTTTGTCTGTAGCATCAGCAGTCTTTGTATCACTAATGGCAGCACCAATTGTTATATTTGTTTTTGGTGGAGCCACAGGACATGCTTCAGATGTTTTAACAGCTGGATTATTAGCAGCTGGAAATGACATGTGGGCAGCAGTGTTTTCAAGTAACATTATTGTTTCTTCAGCTGATAAAATTCTTTCGTCATTCTTGGCGTTAGCAATTATTGGAGCATTACCTACAAACTTGCAGGTAACAGGTCCAATTATGAAAGCTGAAAATATGGGCACAGCAGTCTTAATAACAGCAGGTACAGTAGTAGGTGTAATTCTTACTGTTGTATCTATGAACTTGTAGATAGGAGGATAGTATGAGAGAAGTAACATCAAAAGATGGTCTTGGTGCTGGTATTATCGGCCTTGGTGTAATGTATGCAATTTATCCATGGGCATCTTCTGAAATGGCAGGAGACGCAGCCTTTGGTATGTTGTCAGGATTATGCTTAGTTGCAAGTTTATTGACAGTACTTTGTGGATTAGCTGTCTTGAGAGCTAAATAAGTCCACAATTAGTAAATGGAAGCTGTTCAAAAAATTGAACAAGTAAAACATTTACCTATAAAATTTGGAGAAGTCGCCCGGTACGTTATCGTGCCGGGCGATCCCAATAGAGTCCCAGTTATAGCTGAATCTCTTGAAAATGTAATCAATCAAGGACAAAATAGAGAATTTAATGCCTACAAGGGAACACATAAAGGTATTGAAGTCTCTGTTGTCTCTACTGGAATTGGTTGCCCATCTACAGCAATCGCTGTAGAAGAATTGTCCTACATCGGAGCCGAAGTATTTATTAGAATTGGAACATCCGGCGCTGTTGATGGATCAGCAAAAAAAGGAGATATTTTTATTGCTACGGCAGCAGTTAGGGATGATGGAACATCAAAACAATATATGCCAATAGAATTTCCAGCTGTAGCCTCACACAATGTTGTTAGTAGTTTAATTAGAGCCTCAAAAAATTTAAAAATTGATTCAAAAGTTGGGATTTGCCAATCAAAAGATTCTTTTTTTGGAGAAACAGAACCTGGCAGAATGCCTGTTGCTCCATATCTAGATTATAAGTGGAAGTCTTGGCAAAAAGGAGGGGTAGGCGCTTCAGAAATGGAAGCAGCAACGCTGTTTACTTTATCACAAATTAAAAGAATAAAAGCCGGTGCAATTCTCGCAATAGAAACATCTGATAAAGATACAATAAAAAAGATGACAGAGATAGTTTTAGAGGGTATAACTTATATGGAAATGGAGAAATCATGAATAAAAAAGATGGAGTAGAGGAAGCTATTGGAGGGCTTCTTGATGCTTATGATGACAAAAAAGATGCAGTACAATATCATGTTCAGTTAAAGACTGGAGACGTTTCAGATTTTGTAATACTACCTGGAGATCCAGGAAGGGTTGAATTCATAGCTGAGCACTTTGATTCTGCAAAATTAGTAGCAGATAATAGAGAGTACAAAACTATGACCGGTTTATATAAAGGTCGTTCTGTTTCTGTAACATCAACCGGAATTGGATGTCCATCAACTGCGATTGCTGTAGAAGAATTAGCAAATGTAGGTGCCAAAACATTTGTAAGACTTGGAACTTCAGGAGCTATGCAAGAATACACGAGAGTAGGAGATAAAGTTATAGCAACAGGTGCTGTCAGATATGAAGGTACATCAGTGCAATATATGCCTATAGAATTCCCGGCAGTGGCTTCGCATGATATGGTATCTGCATTAATTCAATCAGCAAGAAATGCCGAATTGAATCACCATATAGGAATTGTGCAGTCAAAAGATTCATTCTATGGACAACACAATCCGGAAGGAATGCCGATTGCAGCAGAATTGCTTCAAAAATGGGATGCTTGGGTCAAAGGTGGTGTTTTATGTTCAGAAATGGAAGCAGCAACTTTGTTTGTTGTAGGTTCTTATAGAAAATTAAGAACCGGAGCAGTACTATTAGTAGCTGGAGATCAAGCAAGACAAGAGTCGTTAACAAAAGAAGAATATAAGGCAAATATGACTGAATCAATTAATATGATACTTGAATCAAGTTTACAAATTGAGGAAGGTTCATAATGGCAAGAGTACCAGTCGGAGCATACGTTCCAGGCGATTCTTTCTTTCACAGAGCTCATCCATTTGTAAAGTTTTACTGGGTTGGCTCATTTGTAATATTTTGTTTTTTTAACAAAAATCCCTATGTGAATTATTCACTAACTTTAATCGGTTTAGTATTCGTTGTTCTTACAAAAACTTTTCCAAGTTATGTAAGAGCTATGGTTATTTTCTTTCCCGCGGCATTTGCAATGATATTTCTTCAATCGATTGTCCCTCCAGCAGTATTCGATAATCCAGAACTATTAGCAGAACTTGGCCCCTTTTCTTTATACACTGAGTCAATTATTTATGGGATGCTTTTTAGTAGTCGCATTTTATGTATATGTACATGGTCTATATTAATGTTGATGACTTTACACCCTGGAGAATTGTCTTCAGCGTTACAAAAAGCTCGTGTACCCTATACAGTAAATTTTATGATAACAACAACTTTGCAACTCATCCCTATTCTTCAAAGAGAATTTGGAATTATTTTATCTGCACAAAAATCAAGAGCAATGGAAGCACAGGGATTTAAAGCTTTGTTACCATCAATAATTCCAGTTTTTGCTGGAGCAATTGATAGGGTCTCTCAACTATCTATGAGTCTAGAAACGAGAGCTTTCGGCGCTAGCAAAGAAAGAACACTATTGAGGTATAAAGAATTTACGACAAAAGAAACAGTATTGTCAATTCTTTCTCTAGCACCAATTGTTCTTGTATTTTATGGAAGGGCAAACTTTAATGCATTTGTGCCATTGGAAGGGTTTTCATTATCCCCTTTTGCTGGTTCTTTCATTGTAATTTTTTGTGGTACAGCATTTTTATCTATAATTTTCGGTGCAACTTTTGCCATAAGGCTTCTTGGTAAGAAGTAGTAAACTAATTGACTCAAACAAGCTCTGAATATATAAAAGAAAACTTTGTCTTTAATTACACAATGTTTATTTTAGATAGCATTGGTTTTGGTTCTGCTTTTGCATTACTTATACCATTGAGCTACACACCTGACATAGCCTTTGAAATATCAGGAGCCTGGTTTGCTGCTCCATCTGTAATCATAATGTTTTATTTTTTCAATATTTTTGGACAATTTATTTCTTCATCAAATAGAAAAAAAGAAGAAGATTCGAAGCTTGATGTAATTAAATGGGGAATTCTAGAAAGATTAGGATTCGTTCTTATTTATTTAACTTTAAATTATTTTCTAGATTCTTCACTAATACTTGTATTTTTTCTAATTACTTATGGAATTTTTGTATATAGTTCTGGGGCTATTCTCCCTGCTTACTTTGATTTAGTTTCTAGAGTACTTTACAAACATAGGGCAATATTTTTTGCAGCAAACCTTACTACAGGATCATTAGCTGGTTTTTTAGTATCTAGATATGTTGATTTTAGAATTCAGGAAAAAGGCTTGGTTGAAGGCTTTTCAGACGGTTTGTTAGTAGTAATTGCTATAACTTCATTATCATTAATTCCTTTAATTTTAATTAAAGAGCCAAAAGGGATTAGTCAAAATAAGAAAAAATTGAATTTAGCAATAATTAAAAATAAATTAAACGATTGGTATGAAATATATAAAAATAGTAAAGATGTAAGAGCTATTGCATTATCAAATATTGTTAGTGTAGTTCCTGAATCTATTACCCCATTTTTCACAATATGGCTAATTAGTTATTACCAATTAGATTCAGCAAAAATAGGGATATGGGTTACCTTATTGTTAATAAGTCAAAGTATAGGAAGTTTTATAGTTCCAATTCTTGCCTCAAGATTAGGTTTCAAAACTACATATATTTGCGGATTATTTTTTCATTTTATAGCCAGCATGCTGTTTATATTAAATCCTTTGACATTCCAAAATTTAATATTTATTTTTGCTGGATTGGGTTCCGGAACATTTGTAACATCACAAAGCAATATTTCAGTAGAGATTGGAAAAGTTGGAGATGCGGGTAGCACAAATGCAATGTTGACTGCGTTTAGATTACCAGGCCTTATTTTAGGTCCATTTATATTTGCATATTTTGTGAATTTAGGAAATATAACTTCTTTCTTATTTGTATCTTTAGGATCATCACTGCTTGGTATTTTTATAATGCGATATAAAATGAAAAATAAAATATTACCGCAAGTTAGATTCTGGAGTAAAGACTCTTAATTTCTCCCTTTGTATAAAAAAGCAAGGCCAGCAATTAGAAGAATTACAGAAAGATATAAATAAACACCAAACACCGATCCAACTGCTGCAATCGTAACTAACCCAAATCCAGTTCTTTGATCATTGTTGTATGAGGGTAAGTAATAAAAAATTTTGTTTAAAATGTGATTTTCATCTTTTATCCTTTTTTCATCTATCCAAAATACAATAAAAATAATCACAAATGTTGCCAACAAAATGAGCTGTTCTCTTAGGGGTAAAACAACCATTATATTGAATACGAAGATTGGGTGCCAGGTCTAGTCACAGAATCAGAAGCTTTTTCAACACCAATTTTTATTGCGTCTTTAGTTGTATATCCTGATGCTATTCCGTATGAAAAGGCACCAACAAAAGCATCTCCAGCACCTGTAGTATCAATGGCATTAACTTCTGGAGCTTTAATCTTTATCACAGAACCTTCTTCATTGACATAGGCAGCTCCTTCTTCACCAAGTGTAACAATTAAATTTGATTTAATAGAATTAGAGTACTTAATTAAATTTGAATCATCAAATGCATTTAATCCTGAAATAGTCTCGAACTCTACCTCATTTGGATTAAACCAATCTGTAGAGTCTAAAAGAATTTGTGATGGGATTTTCGCTGGTGCTGGATTTAAAATTGTTGTAATGCTGTTGGCCTTGGCATACTGAAAAACTTTTTCAGTTACTTCAAGTGGAATTTCAAATTGTCCAATTATGACCTCTAAACCTTCTATTTTTTTTATAGCTTCTATAGCGTCATCACCATTAATTAAATCATTAGCACCAGACACAACAATGATCCTGTTTTGCCCTGAGCTATCAACCCATATTGGAGCAACTCCACTTGATCCAGGCACTCTTTGAATGAAGTCAACATTAACGCCGCATTTTTTATAATTTTCTATAGTCATATCTGCATATACATCGTCGCCTAAGCAAGTTATCATATATGTTTCGGCACCCATAAGCCCTGCCATAACGGCTTGATTTGCTCCCTTTCCGCCAAAACCCATTTTGTATTCATTACCAAAAACAGTTTCACCGTCAGATGGTGTGCTATCTACATAAGCAATTTGATCAATATTAGAGCTACCAACAATACAGATTTTTGAAGCCATGCAAGAATTATAAAAATATTTTATTGATTTATCTACTATGATTTGATTTATGGGTATTAATTGGGAATCTAAAGTTTTGAGCTCCGTAGGGAATGTAGTTGATAATGCCCAACACGTATCGGTTAATGAAAAACAAATTGAAATAGTGGCTGATTGGCTAGCATATGAAGAGTTTGGACTTCCTAAAAATAATAAAACAAATAAAGATCCTGATAATTTTATTCGAACCACAATGCTTATTAATACTTTAAACTTTGCTTTTACTGATTTTGATACCTCGATTAAGTATGCAATAGAACGAGATGGCCAAAAACTTTCGGACAGTGAAGCCATGTTTACCCAGGTAAATGAAGCAATAGATTCTGGAATAGACTTACTAAATGGTGAAGTTTTAGAAAAATTAACAATTGAAGAATTAGAAAAAATTTTCGAGGGAAATATTAAAATGCCAATGTTAAAAGAACGTGTAGAAATATTAAATCTTATAGGGACAAAACTTGTAGATAGTTACGAAGGGGATTGGTTGAATTTTATAAAAAATGGCCCTCGAAAACTTTATGCAAATGGTGAGGGGTTAATTGAAAGATTAGTTTTAGAGTTTCCACGATTTGATGATTCTTCAATTTATCTAGATAAAGAGGTAAATTTTTACAAATTAGCACAATTAGCATTTTGGGGCATTCATGGAGAGCTTGCTCACTCGGATTATTTTAGAATAGAAGACATGGAATCAATGACAGCATTTGCAGACTATATTGTACCGGTTGCCCTTATCGTCATGAAAATAACTCAATATTCAGAAGAGTTAGAAGAAAAAATTATGAATGGAAAAATGATAGAAAGAAATTCAACTGAAGAAATTGAGATACGTGCAGCTACAATTTATGCAACAGCGAAACTTACTGAGAGCGTGAACAAAAGAAGAAAAGATGTTGAAAGTTTAATAATTCCCCAACTTGATTTTCGACTTTGGAAGCATTATCACGCAACTCATTTTACCCATCATTTAACTTATACAACAATGTATTAATATGACATGTAACATTAAAATATAGTCTTGAGAACTTCAAACGGATACTTTAAATTAAAGTCCGATAAATTTCTAAATACTTTAATTCAATATCAAGACTTTGCTGTAAGTAACAGTTATCCTTCAGAAATTTTTAGAAAATCGTGTGTGCGGAAGGCTTTAAGTAATGAGTAGTACTATAAAAGGATCTATATGGATGTTTGGAGGTGTTTTTTGTCTAACTTCCATGGCTATTGCGGGTAAAGAGATTTCACTTCAAATAGATACTTTTGAAATTTTATTTTTCCGGAGCGTGATAGGTGTCTTTGTTATTTTATTTTTTCTAATCAAGAAAGATCTACTTAACGAATTAAATTTAAGAGAGATAAAAACACATTTAAAAAGAAATATAAGTCACTTTATTGGTCAAAACCTCTGGCTGTATGCGCTAGCGTCAATAACTCTTGCAGAAGTTACATCTCTAGAATTTACAATGCCAATATGGATAGTTTTTTTTTCATACTTAATGCTGAATGAGGTTTTAAGTAAATACAAAATACTATCAGTATTTATTGGCTTCATTGGAGTCTTAATTATAGTAAGGCCAGATATTGAAAGTATTAACATTGGAATAATAGCTGCAGGAATCTCTGCAATCGCATTTGCTCTTACAAATATTTATACAAGAAAACTTACTAAGACAGAATCTACATTAACTATTCTATTTTTCCTAACCACAACCCAGTTAGCATTTGGACTTGTTACTTCTTTACTTGATGGAAAGATTGATCTACCAACTAAAGAAAATGTAATATGGATAATAGTTATAGGCTTGGCTGGTTTAGGTGCTCATTACTGTATAACAACAGCATTGTCTCTAGCTCCACCTACAGTAGTTGCTCCAATTGATTTATTGCGATTACCAATTGTAGTCTTAATTGGAATATTCTTTTATTCAGAACAAGGAGATGTGTTTATCTATTTTGGAGCGACTTTAATCATTTTTGCAAATTGGTTGAATTTAAAAAAAGCTAATTCATAAGATACCAAATTACAAAATCTTCACAGCATTTTAAAGGAATCTTTATTCATTCTTTGATATCCTTTAAATATAGATGAAAGATAAATATTTTATAGATACAGATACAGCGTCAGATGATGCAGTAGCACTTTTAATGGCACTTGAGTGGGAGGATGTTGAAGTTTTAGGAATCAGTATTGTTTCAGGAAACATGCCTGTTGAGCAAGGAAGCATCAATGCAAGATATACAGTAGAGCTTTGCAAGAAAGATGTACCTGTTTATGTTGGTGCAAATAAACCTTTAGTAAAGAAAAAAGAACATGCAGATTGGTTTCATGGTCCAGATGGAATGGGTAACATGAACTATCCAGCACCGATGCTTAAAGAAACTGATGAAGACTTCATAGAAGTCTTGAATAATCACATTAATGAAAACCCTGACGAAATAACATTAGTAACTCTTGGTCCATTAACCAATGTGGCAAACTTTATAAAAAAATATCCAGAGTCTTTCTTGAAGCTAAAAAACATTGTGATCATGGGTGGTGCTTCAAATACAGTCGGCAATGTTACTCCAGCTGCTGAATATAACATTTGGTGCGATCCTGAGGCTGCAGATATAGTTTTCAAATCTAAACATCATGATATTTCCATGGTTGGTTGGGAACTTTGCAGAGGAGATGCAAATCTTACCGAAGAAGAGATGGACCTGGTTTATAGCTTCAAGACCGAAAAAGCAGATTTTACAATTGACTGTAACAAGCATGCTTTGGATTCAAGTCAAAACTGGCTTGGCGATCCAGGGTTAGGCCTCCCTGATCCAGTAGCTATGGCTGTAGCCCTTAACCCTAATGTCACTAAAAAATCTTCTAGGCACAATGTACAGGTTGTCATTGATGGACCAGCTAGAGGCATGACAATAGTCGATCAGCTACACGTTGGAGAAAGCGAACCACATATTGATGAGAATTGGAGTCATACCGAAAAAAACATTAATGTAATTTGGGAAATTGACAGTAAGGAATGGAAAGAAACTTTATATAAAACTATACGTGGTTAGTCGTTTCCCCAAGTTTTTTCAATGTAACCTTTTCTTCCACTAGCTTTCGCATACATCTCATATCTCATCGCCTGCTTCTTATAGAAATCTTGATGGTATTCTTCAGCAATATAAAATTTGGGGGCATTAGAAATCGCAGTGACGATTGGCCTATCGAACTTTCCAGAATTCTCTAAATCTTCTTTTGATTTCTCAGCCAGTTTTTTTTGAGTTTCTCCTACCGTAAATATTTCTGTTCTGTATTGAGTACCAACATCAGCAAATTGATAATTTAATGCTGTTGGGTCAATATTTCTCCAAAAGACTTCTAGCAATTCTTCATAGCTGATTATTTTAGGATCATAGAGAATTTCAACAACTTCTGCATGTCCGGTTGTGCCAGTTGTTACCTCTTCATATGTTGGATTTTCTACAGTTCCACCCA
This sequence comes from Candidatus Actinomarina sp., assembly GCA_041234785.1. Lineage (GTDB taxonomy): Bacteria > Actinomycetota > Acidimicrobiia > Actinomarinales > Actinomarinaceae > Actinomarina. The sequence goes on from JBEROH010000017.1 coordinate 14,010, forward strand.
TATACCCTGATGTTGCCTCAATTACACCATCTAGGTCTTCAAAAGGTGGTTCCATGCACCAAAAACAGCCACCAGCAAAATAGGCTTTATCATAACCTTCACTCATATTTGTCTCTTTTGTCGTTACTGAACATGATATTAATATTAACAACAGGAAAGTTTTTAAATAACTCATATGAGAATGTTATTGCTCAAAATTCTAAAACCTAAATTAAAAAAAAGTTTAAAAAATCTAAGTTAGATATATAATTAAATTAATCCTTCGACCTGTAAGGCGGAGAGAGGAATATGAAAATAACAGTACCTAAAATATTAGATTTAAAGTCTAA
>JBEROH010000021.1:0-7521 GCA_041234785.1 Candidatus Actinomarina sp.
AACACAATATATTTTCTTATTCATAACAGTGGCATTAACATTGCAGGCTTTATTTGTGCTGAGTTTTCCATAAAATATTCAAGCGACGTATAGTTTTTACTACTAATATTTCGGTAAATGTTAAAAATAAGTAATAAATTAATCGTTTTATTCTTGTTTTTTTTAGTTGTTTCTGCCTGTTCAAGCAGTGATTCCTCTGGTCCTACGTTGGTTGAGATATCTTCTTATGAAGAAAGTGTAGATTTTGAAGAACAAAACGATGATGAAGAAGAAGATAGCAATGAAGAAGAAAACGATGATGAAGTTACGGAATTTATACCTCCTGAATTACCAGATTTACCAGATCCAGCACTAAGTTCTTCTAGATGGAATCAAGTAAATGGACCATTTGGTGGAACCGTAACAAGCTTATTTAAAACTGTAGATGGATACTGGGCAACTACAACAGATAACTCTGGGTTTGCCGATAGTAACTTATATTTTATTGACAAAGAAACTTTTACTTGGGAATTGAAAAAAACTATAGGCGGAAATATGGCTGGAGTTGTTGTTGGTAAACATAATCCAGATGGAGTTGCTTTCATTACAGAAGCATCAAACACATCGGACTCAAAATTATTTATATCACTCGACAAAGGCCTCACGTGGACAGAAACAAATCCCGTAGGAAATTTTGAGCCTGGTGTGGTTGAATATACAGGAATTGCTATAGACAAAACTATGGATTTTCTATATGTAGCAGGTAGATATTTACCATTTGGAGAAGACTGTGAAGATGATGAAAATGGAGATTGTTCTCCAATAGAAAACTCAGCTGTTTATATTTCTCCTGATTGGGGAGATCAGTGGACAAGAACTAATCCCGTGCCAAAAGGGGTGTTTGAAGAAATTGAGCTAGAAGAAGGCCAAGAGCTTGATGAAGAAGAAATTGATAGAATCGAAACCGTATATGTCGATCCACAAAATCCAAGCACTATTTTTGTTGGGACTGACAACCTAGTAGCAAAAACCGAGGACTCGGGAGAAACTTGGAAAATAGTAAGTGAATCTTTTCATAGGTCAGATGTCAATGGTATTGCTATTCATCCAGAAAACTCAGACGTAGTTTATGTAAGAGTTGGGAAATATACTTTTGCCGACTGTTTTAATTTAGAAGACGAAGACCCAGATTATGAAGAAGATGTTGCTAGGTATTGTGCTGGAATTTACAGAAGTGTTGATGGAGGAAATAGCTGGGTTTTACTAGATGGAGTAAGTGGAGACCCTTCTGAAGGTGGTGTTTATGTAGATGATTTCAATGAAAATGTAGTTTATTCTGTGTTTTCAAGAGTTACGTTTATTAGCAAAAATGGGGGTAATTCTTCTGAAGAATTTCTAAGCACTAGCGAACACCCGATAATTCCTGATGTGGGTGTTGAAATAATAATGACAGGTGAAAATAGTACAGAAGTAATTATGGCTGGACTTCAAGGAGTGTACAGAACATACGACGAAGGAAGTAGTTGGATTGAGACAAATACTGGATTTGTTGGTTCTGAGGTTGTTGATATAGCAACTGCTACTGATGGAACAATGTATGCAACAACTTACAATATTGGAATATTTAAAAGCATTGATAATGGTAAAAATTGGGGTTTTGCCTCTTTTGGAATCAAAAATTGGTACGGAATGCAACTAGCTCCTCACCCTATTGATCCAGATATTGTATTTGCGACATTTGGTGGTGGTGTCTACAAGTCCGAAAATGCTGGGGGGTCCTGGGAAATTATTGGTGGTGCGGATCTCTGTGACGATCCAGAACCAGGAGGTGGAAACTGTCATTATCACGGGATAATAGTTGAGACAGAAAGCCCCTACAAAGTATTAGTAGGTAGTGGAGGCGATCAATCAGCTAAAAGAGGAGTGGGTATCACAGGTTCTGAAAACTTAGGTGAATCTTGGAGAAACTCAGACGATGGTTTTACTCGTGATGTTCACGTAAGCAAATTAGTTATAGATCCAAATAATAGTGATGTGTTCTATGCCACTACTCAGGGTCAAACAGACTACACGGATAAAATAGGTGACGGTGCAGGTGTTTTCAAAAGTGTAGACAGAGGTTCAAGCTGGGAACAAATAAATAATGGTTTAAACACTTTAGAGACAAATGTTTTAGTTGTTGATCCAAATGATTCAAATACTCTTTACCTAGGCACTGACGATGACGGGCTTTATAAAAGCACTAATGGAGGAGAAAACTGGACACAGCTTAATGTACCACAAATATCTGAACCATTTGGCGTGGGTGATATTGCAGTTGATCCAAAAGATAGCAATATGCTTTATTTAGCAACAGTCGATTACTTTAGGCTTGCAGGAGACAGGGGTGCATTAGGAGATTTTGGAATCTATAAAAGCACTGATGGTGGAACAACATGGGAAGATTTCAATAAAGGATTACTACACCCTGGAGTATTTTCTTTAGAGCTGAATCCTAAAACAAGAATTTTGTACGCTGGTACAAGAGCTGGTGGGGTTTACTGGATAAGCCTAGATGACTAAATTCTAGCTATTTTTTCTCCGTCTTTGTTAGTAAATTGTCCTGTAATAATAAGGATTAAATCTATTAATAGCCATATTCCCAAGCCTCCAAAGGTGAAAAGCATTAATATTCCAGTCCCTGTTTTACCGACATAGAATCTGTGCGCTCCTATAACTCCTAGGAGAAATGCTAAAAGCAAAGTTACAACCCACTGAGAATCACTTTCTGATGGGCTACTTTTTTTAAGAAGTTTATCTTTTTGTGTGTCAAACTCTTCTTGAGATATAACCCTATCTCTGAGTAATTCATTTAACTTTTTAATTTCGTCTGCAGTGCTCATGTTTCTATTACTATTGTAACTTATTTTCTATACTTGCGACCCTTTCAGCAATTGGAGGGTGTGAGTAATAGTAAGAACTGTAAAGCGGATCGGGAGTTAAATTAGAAGCATTATCTTTAGTGAGTTTTAATAAACCAGATATCATGTGTTCTCCGTCAGTAAATTGAAAGGAAAAATCGTCTGCCTCAAATTCTCTCTTCCTAGATAAAGCAGATGTTATAGGTTTAGTGAAGAATGTATAGGAACCAATAACTAAATAGAACATTAAAAACTTTGAATACACTGTTAAATTTTCTAATCCATGGGCTATGAAAAAATTATCGCTCTTAAATATTTCATTTAAAACATAAAACCCTAGGAAACCAAAAACTAAAGAGCTAATTAATGTTTTACGAATATGTCCTAGTTTATAGTGACCCAGTTCGTGCCCAAGTATTGCTTCCATTTCATCAGGGTTAATTGTTTTTAGAAGTGTATCAAAAAATACAATTCTCTTGTTTTTTCCAAAGCCTGTGAAGAATGCATTACCGTGTGTGCTACGCAAGCTTGCATTCATCACAAATAAACCTTTCGATTTAAAATCGACTTTTTCTAATAATTTTTCAATTGGTTTTTTAAACTGTTCGTCATCTAATGGTTCAAATTTGTTGAATAAAGGCATAATTAATACTGGGTATAAAAAGAAAATTATGGCCTGTAAGGTAAAGACTGCAGCAAATGCATAAATCCACCATAGATCACCCGCGCTAACAATAATAAAAATTACAGTTGCATAAAGAATAGAAGATATTGCGCCAGAAATAAGGAGTCCTTTAAATATGTCAGTAACAAATGTTTTTCTGGTTGTTTTGTTAAAACCATGTCTTTCTTCAATCACAAAAGTTGAATATATTGATATCGGAATTGAAATTATCTCTTCAACAATTATTAAAAGTAATCCAAGAAGTACTGCTCCCAAGACATTTGATGAAGTCATGTCCATAACAACTTGAGTTAAATAATTAAGTAGGCCCCCGATTGTAAAAATGACAAGAACAACTGAGCCAAATAAAGCAGTAAATATCTGAAATTTAATTCGATCTGTATTGTAGAGGATTGATTTTTTGTACTCTTCTTCTGTTACAACATTCTTAAATCTAGGCGGTACAGAGTCTTTGTTATTGTCAATAGATTTAAGGTTTCTTATTTTTAAATAAGTTTCTAATAAAAACTTGATCAATATGAGAGCAATAAAAATTTGAGTAAAATTTGTGGAATTTAGAAAATCTTGCATGTATCGATTTTAGACTAAGTGTTTTATAACCTTAAAGTTTTTTCAATTGTTTCGTAAACTTTATCTTCAGTTTTTTCCAAATAGGATATTAATTTTGACTCCTTCTTTTCTTTTTCTTTCCAAAATGGGGTCATAGCATTCCATATCCCTTCCCCTTTTAATTTCGAATAAAAAGAAGCACCGACATGTACAGCAATAAGGACGTAACTTAAAAAGGCAGAAAATTCATGTAAAACTATTGCTAATTCAATCCCTCCAGCTCCTATGGAAAAGAGCCCTGCAATCAATAGTCCAGTCAGTGGAAGCATTACAAGAGTAAAATATAAAATCTTATGTACAGATTTTGCGATGAACAAATGGCCTTTACGAATTTCAATATTTGCACCCAGCAAGGTTTCAGTGTCTTTCATGTAAAAATATCTGATGAAAACAATAACTAAAAACGCAACCGCAAATAAGATTTCAAAATTTAACAAAGCTGGATCTTCAAGTTCTGACAAATCTCCTACTTGTTTAAATATTCCATATGCATAGAGAATTGAAAAACTCCAGTGAATAAATTTAGCTAAAGGCGTGTGGGATTTCATACCAATATTTTACTGTCCAAATCTTCTTTCTCTTTGTGCGTACTCTCTTAAGCACCTCAAAAAATCAATCTTTCTAAATTCTGGCCAATATACGTCTTGAAAAATAACTTCTGAATAAGCGCTTTGCCAAAGCAAGAAGCCAGAAAGTCTAGATTCTCCACTAGTTCTTATTATCAAATCTATATCAGGGGCTTCAGGAGAATAAAGGTGTTGTCTTAACTGTTCATCAGTAACGTTTTCAATCAATCTGTCAAAATCGTTTTCTTGATTCCTATTTTCGTCGATTAATCCTTTAATAGCATCTAAAATTTCCTGTCTACCTCCATATCCAAGTGCTATTGTTAAAGTCTTCTGGCCACCTCCTCTGACTTCCTCAAGTTGTTCAATGGTTGTCTGTAAGAATTCTGGAAGAAGGTCTGTGCTTCCAATAAATTCAATTTTAAAATTATCAACAACGTCATCAATTAATAAATCTTCAAATAGCTCATTTAGTATCTCAAAATATGGTTCTAGTTCTTCTTTGGGCCTAGCTAAATTTTCTCTAGATAACAGCCAGCTGGTTATGTAGTCAATCCCTACATCATCACACCACGCTATACACTCTTTAAGTCTGGTCATTCCAATCTTGTAAGATACTTCGAAACTTAAGAGGCCTTCTTTCCTTGCGTATCTTCTGTGACCATCATGTATTAGTCCTATATGTTTGGGAAGGTTTTCTTTTTTAAGTCTATTTTGTAGACGATTTTCATAGATTGAATAAATTAATTTTGGTGATGACATTTGCTTATGAAGTAATAGCTTCTATTTCCTCAATAGTTTTTGGAGCTTTTTCGGTCATGTTTACTGGTCCGTCATTAGTGCAGATAATATCGTCTTCTATCCTAACTCCTATACCCAGAAGTTCTTTGGGGATTTCATGCTTAATAGTTTTTGCATTGCTAATTTCTTCTTTTTCCAGAATTGTTGCTTTTTCCATACCGAGCAGTTTTCTTCTTTCTCTAATTTTTTTTGGATCTCGTTCAATTAATGGGAATTCAATTACGGGTTTTGTTGGACGAACATAAATTCCCGGTTCAACTGTAGTCACCATTCCATTTTTGAATTGTCTAGGTTGACCGTCAACCTCTGTGCTTCCAGCATCATGTACATCAAGTCCAAGCCAGTGGCCTGTACCGTGCATAAAAAATTCAAAAAAGTGCATCATTGAAATTGTTTCATCTACTCCTAAAGGAACTAGACCTAAATTCACCATTGATTCGGATAATGATTTTATAGTATCTTCATGGAGATTTTTCATAGAGTTGCCGACAACAACTCCCTCTATTCCAAGATTCTGAGCTTTTAATACTTCGTTATATATATCTTTTTGTGGTGAAGAAAATTTCTTGTGTATTGGAAATGTCCTAGTTACATCTGAGGAGTACATACCGTACTCTGCTGCTGCATCAATTAAAAGGAGTTCTCCTTCATTGAGAATTTCTCTATTTGTTGAATAATGAAGGATACAAGAGTTATCACCGCCTGCAACAATTGATGGGTATCCCAGTCTTTCTGCTCCATTATCATAAAATACTTTTTCCATTTCAGCGGCAATCTGATATTCATATTTTCCTGGCTCAGTGTGCTTCATAGCTTCAATATGACCTAATACTGTTATGTCACAGGCTGTTTTTAATAGCTCCAACTCGCCATTATTTTTAATTAATCGTAGTTCTGAAATCAAAGGAGACAATGAATGTAGAGTTGCTTTACTAAACTCAGATCCTCTCTGATCATAGGGAATAGCGTGTGCTAAGCCATCTCTGTCGTATTTTTCAAAAAATGGAGAAGAATAATCGCAATATACATCTGTTACGCCCTCAAGAAGGTTTCCAAGTTCTTTTTGGTAATCATTAAATGAATAAGCTTTTGTTGCATTATATTTTTCTAATGCACCCTCCTGCCCAATTCTTTTTCCATCCCATGTTTCCATTTCTTCATTGCGATCCTGAACAAATAGATGAAGTTCGGGCGTTGAGTCTTTAATTACAATAACAGCGTGGGCTTCAGGCTCAGGCCATTCAGTTAAATAGTAGAAATTTGAATCTTGTCTGAACGGATACCAAGTGTCATTATTTCTGTATGTAATTTTTCCACTATGAATTAGCACTGCGCCATTTCCAATTTGTTGTGCTAAATGTTTTCTTGCGTCGGTAGAATTATTCATCTATTGAATAAGAATAATGTACAACAGCCGCAAATTGCTAGTGTTTTATGTAGAAATCAAAAATTTATCTAATAGCTGGTTCCATGAATTTTCATTATGCTTCCCTTTTGGCAGTTGAATGAAGTTTGTCTCAATATTGTTTTCTTTGATAGTTTCATTAATTTTTTTTACACCAGAAACGTAGAAGTCATTGTTGTTAGTGTAATCTAAACCCCATTCAGCAGGTTTGATAATGTTTGATTTATCCTCAAAAATTTCACCCTCTTCAGAACCAACGGAGATATTGCATATAGTTTTCTTATTGAGGTTCTTTAGGTCATTTATAAAATCTGTGTATCCATACCAAAATGCAGGAGAAAATGAAATAATATTGCTAAAGGTGGGGTATAAAATTGATGTTTTTATTGACATTAGACCTCCCATTGACGATCCCATAACGATCCTTTTAGTCGAACTAAATTCAACATCATAATCAGCTAAGACTATAGGTAAGTATTGTTCAACAATTGATTGTATATGGCTGATTGCATGGTTGTTGTTTCTACTTGGCGGATAAGGGTTGTATTGTTTTTTTCTATTTTTATTTGATGTAAC
>JBEROH010000047.1:0-12933 GCA_041234785.1 Candidatus Actinomarina sp.
TCAGAAACTTTAATGATTGCGTTTGATCTCAATGGTTTAGGTGTTTCAAGAGGTTCAGCTTGTGCAAGTGGTGCACAAAAGCCTTCGCATGTGCTTGTTGCTATGAATATTCCTCAAAAACATATCAATAGTCATTTAAGATTTAGTTTTGGATGGACTACAAAAACAGGAGACGGATTAAGAGCAGCAGATAAAGTTATCAAAACTATAAAGGAAATGAATTGAGAATTTTAGTTGCAATGAGTGGTGGAGTTGATTCCTCTGTTGTCGCGGGTATATTAAAGTCACAAGGTCATGATGTTATTGGGGTTACTATGAAACTTTGGGAAGGACCCAATGGAGAGATGCCTGAAACAGGTTGTTGCACATCAGCAGATTCAGAAGACGCAAGAAAAGTAGCAGCTAAATTAGATATTCCTTACTATGTTCTTGATTACACATCATCATTTTCTAAAAATGTAATTGATAATTTTATTGATATGTACGCTCAAGGTCTGACTCCAAATCCTTGCGTAGAGTGTAATAGATCAGTAAAATTTGATCATTTTTTAGATCAGGCAAAAAAACTAAATTGCGATAAAGTAGCAACCGGCCATTATGCAAAAATTATCAAAAACGGTGACGACTTTGAACTTCATAAAGCTGATTTTTTAGCTAAGGACCAATCTTATGTGTTGCATATGTTAACTTCCGAAAAATTAAGCAGAATTGAATTTCCTTTAGGAAATATTTCCAAGCCAGAAGTTAGACAAATTGCTGCTTCACTTGGATTAAAAACTGCGTTTAAGAAAGATAGTCAGGACATATGTTTTGTAGGTAAAAAAGACTACAGAAACTTTGTCAATTCTAGAATTGATGTTTCTTCTAAGGGGTTAATTGTTGACAAGCATGAAAATGAACTCGGTACACATGGTGGTATTCACGGATATACAGTAGGGCAAAGGAAAGGAATTCCAGGTGGACAAGGTGAACCTAAGTATGTTACAAAAATAGACGTCCGAAACAACAAGATTTATATTGGAAATAAGGATGAATTAACAACCATAAAATTTTTATTAGATGATGTTTCGTTTGTTAATGATATTACATTCAATGACTTAACAATACAAACTAGGTATAACTCAAATAATCTTCCATGCTTAATTCAACAAATTAATGATTCACAATTAGAAGTAGAGTTAACTGAACCAACTTTTGGTGTTGCTCCGGGACAGTTTGGTGTTATATATCAAAATTCTAAATTAATTGGTGGAGGAAGGATTTCATCAAAAATACTCGAATCGGCGTATGAATAAAAGATATCTTGAAATAATTCAACAATTGTCTGAAGCAGAGCATGCATACTATGTCTTAAATAAACCAATTATGTCTGATGGTGAATATGATTCTCTTTATAATAAATTAAAAAAAATTGAAGAAGAGCAACCAAACCAAGTTGTTTCTTTCTCTCCTACACAAAGAGTAACCGGCACCCCAGATAATGCATTTGCACAAATTGAACACAAACAGCGAATGTACAGCTTAGATAATGCAGAAAATATAAACGACATAAATAAGTGGATTGAAAAAGTAGAAAAAATTACAGATAGAGATATTTTTCCGATGACTGTTGAACCAAAAATTGATGGTTTGGCCGTCTCCCTCTACTACACAGACGGAATACTTACTCTAGGCTTGACAAGAGGAGATGGCTTTGTTGGTGAAGATGTAACACATAATATTAAAACTATTAAAAATATTCCACTTATTTTGAAAACTGTTCCACCAGGACTCATTGAAGTTAGAGGTGAGGTGTTTATGCCCACTCAAAGCTTTATTACGCTTAATAAACAAAAAACTGAGGATAAAAAACTTCTCGAAAAACTTCTCAAAATAGAAAAAGGATTGTTAACAAAAAAACAATTAATGAAAATTAAGGAAATACGAAATGACGGTATTAGTGAGTTTATTAATGCGAGAAATGCTGCTTCAGGGTCGTTAAGACAAAAAGATTCAACAATAACTGCGAATAGAGATCTTCGTCTTCTAGCTTATCAATTGATAAAACACGAAACATCAATAACGGAAAACTATTATGATCAAATATCAAAATTAAAGAATTATGGATTTTACACTAATGATTTAACAGTAGTTGAAAGTGTAGAAGAGATAATTCAAAAATTAAAAGATATAGAAATAAAAAGAAATAATTTTGAATATCAAATTGATGGTGCAGTAATTAAAATCAACTCAACGCAAACTCAAGATGAGTTAGGCTTTACATCTAAATCTCCAAGATGGGCTCTTGCTTTTAAATTTTCAGCTGAAGAGCAAACAACAAAGTTACTAGATATAAAACTTCAAGTAGGAAGAACAGGAGCTATAACACCTGTTGCAGTTTTAGAGCCAGTAAACGTTGGAGGAGCACTTGTTTCTTTCGCAACGCTTCATAATCCTGATGAAATTAAAAGAAAAGATTTACGTATAAATGACTTCGTCATTGTAAAAAGAGCAGGTGATGTAATCCCAGAGGTTGTATCTTCAATTCCAGAAAGAAGAGATGGTTCGCAAATCTCTTGGACTATCCAAAAAAAATGTCTATGCAGAAAATATGATATTGAATTTTTAAATGATGAAAAAGTTCCTAGATGTGGAGGAAAAGAAAAATGTGATTTTGCTAAAAAGGAAAGATTAATATTTTTTGCATCAAAATCAGGTTTGGATATAGAAGGTTTGGGAAAAGAGACTGTTGAGATTTTATTGCAGAATAACTTAGTAGGAACTTATGAAGATTTTTATGCATTGAATTACGATCAATTAATCAATCTACCACAATGGAAAGAAAGAAAAACAAAAAATCTTCTAACTTCAATTAAAAGTTCGATTCAATCAGAACCAACAAAGTTGCTATCAGCATTGGGCATTAGATTTGTTGGTAAACAAACATCCAAACTTCTTCTTAATTCATTTGGATCAATTTCTTCTATTTTTAATGCCACAAGAGAAGAGTTGGAATCTATTCATGGAATATCAGATTCAGTTATAAATTCACTAGAGGAGTGGTATTCAAAAAAAGAAAATAAAGCTTTGTTAAACAAACTAGATATATTAGGTTTTAATATCTCTACAAAAACTAAAAGAAAGTCTGGTGTCTTTAGTGGGAAAACATTTGTTTTAACAGGTACTTTAGAAAGTTATACTAGACAACAAGCAACTCAATTAATAGAAAATGCTGGTGGGATTGTGACAACTTCAGTTTCAAAAAATACTGATTATATTATTGCTGGTGAAAAATCTGGATCAAAATTAGATAAAGCGTCAAAATTGAATCTAAAAATTCTTTATGAGGAAGAATTTATAAAACTATTTAGTACGTAGTAAATTCCCAGCTAAATTCACCAAAATCTGGAAGTCCTGTAATGGTATCCCAAGTTATTTTTACATAGTGTTTACCTGGTTTCCAGACTTCAAAAGTTTTATTTAGTTCGGGTTTCCATTTATACAATCCCGTGGCCTCAATGTATTGAATTTCGGAAGAAGGAATAATGTAATTATCAACAATCAATGTTAATTGATATCCTACTGGCAAATCTACTTCTATAGCTACTTGTTGTGGAACTTGATTGTTTGGAAGTGGATAAATGTTTTCTAATGCTCCTGGTAGGGTCAATTTTTCATTGTTATCTTGATAAAATGACATTCCAAGGTAGATTGTTAAAGATAATAACAAAGTTAAAGAAAGAATAATAACTCTATAAGTGTTCTTGTTCATACATTAAAATACTATCTAGAAAATAAAAAGAGACCAAAGTGAATATAGAAAATTTAAAACAAAAAATAGAAGCAATAAATCCAAAAGATATCTCTCACGAAGATGTTCAGACAATCGAAGAAAGTATCAACGCCTTAGATATGGGTCTCGTACGAGTTGCTTATCTAGAAAATGATGAATGGAAACTTAATGAATGGGTTAGAGATGCAATCTTACTTTTTTTTCAAATTAGGAAATTAAAAGAAATAAATGCAAATGATTTACTTTATTACGACAAGCTTGAGCCAAAAAAAAATTATGCTGAGTTAAAAATTAGAGTTGTACCTCCTGGAGTGGTACGATATGGTGCATTTTGTGAGCCAGGAGTTGTTGTTATGCCAGGTTTTGTAAATATTGGTGCATATGTTGGCTCTGGAACAATGGTAGACACTTGGGCTACAGTAGGTTCGTGTGCGCAGATAGGAAAAAATGTACATCTTTCAGGTGGGGTTGGTATTGGAGGTGTTTTGGAACCCCCGGGTGCTATGCCTGTTGTAATTGAAGATGGCGCATTTATAGGATCTCGTTCAATTATTGTAGAAGGCGTTAGGGTCAAGCAAGGCGCAGTAATTGGAGCAAATGTTACCTTAACTTCATCAACGCCAATAATTGATGTTACGAATTCAGAACCATTGGAATTGAAAGGTATAATTCCTGAAAATTCAGTAGTAATTCCAGGAACACGTCCAAAACATTTTCCAAGTGGTACTTACAATACGCCTTGCGCACTTATCATAGGTAAAAGAAAAGATTCGACTGATCAGAAAACTTCTCTTAACGATGCGTTGCGTACCTTTGGAGTAGACGTTTGAATTTAGTATCAACTCTCAAAGATTTAATTTCAATTGAGTCTGAGACCGGAAATGAAAAAAATATTTTAGCTTACATCGAAAAATTTCTTCTTGATAATGGTTTTGATGGAGAACTGTTACATTCAGAAGGTGGAATCATCGCAATTCCTAAAAAATCTAGAAAAAAAATAGCACTCGTCGGTCACGTTGATACTGTTCCGATTGTAAATAATCAAAAAGTAAATTTTGGAGATGATTTTATTGGAGGTCGAGGATCAGTTGATATGAAAGGTGGTATTGCAATAATTTTGCATTCATTAATTGAGTCTAATAATAATATTATTGGTGTTTTTTATACAGCTGAAGAAGGCTCATCTAAAGATAATGGATTAAATATTATTATGCCAAAAATAATTGAGAAATTTAAATTAAACTTTTCAATTATTCTTGAACCTACAAACAATGAAATTCAGTTAGGTTGCCTAGGAGCTTTAAACGCAACACTAATTTTAAAGGGTAAAGCTGCTCATTCAGCTAGGCCGTGGGTTGGTGATAACCCTATTTACAAACTTGATAATGTCATCGAATACGTAAAAAAGAATGAATTGAAAGAAATCAATATCGAAGGTCTTGTTTTTAAACAAGTTATGTCTATTACAAAAGTATTTTCAGGCATCGCCAATAATGTCATTCCAGAAGAGGTGGCATTAAATATAAATTTTAGATATTCACCCGAAATGGATTATTTAGAAGCATCAAACTATATTACAGAATTATTTAATCATTTTGGAGTTGTTGAAATATTGAATTGCTCTGATGGTGCAAGGCCAAATTTGAATAATAAATTTGTTAAAAACTTCATCACCAAAACTAATTTACCTGTAGAGCCAAAACAAGCATGGACAGATGTAGCAAGATTTTACTCCCAAGGTATACCGTCAATTAATTTCGGCCCGGGGGATCCGTTATTGGCACACTCTACTGAAGAACATCTTAGTAAAAAACAACTATTAGAATCATATTCACTGCTTTCTAGGTTTTTGGAAGGAAATTAATGAGTGAACAATTTAACATTGAAAATATAGCAAAACTTGCTTCAATAAAGCTATCTAAACATGAACAAGAAAGTTTAGCTAATGATTTAGGCGTCATACTAGAACACGTAAAAGCTTTAAGTGATTTAGAATTGGACACTAAACTAGGTGAAATATTTATACATCCTTTAGAAAAATATTTAGAACTTCAAGAAGATTTACCTGTAAAAAGTTTAACCCACGAAGAGGCAATGCAAAATGCTCCTGAGTCAATAGATGGAAAATTTGTTGTTCCTCCTTCTATGGAGTAATGGTGGAAATTTTAAATAGTTCTATAAGAGAATTTAACTCAAAATTTAAGAGCGGAGAGCTTAAACCTACAGAACTATATTCAAAAGTCTTTGACACAAGTGCGAATTCTGAAGCAGATTTACATGCTCATCTAACTCTTTTTGAAGAAGAAAACCTTGAAAAATCAAAAAATGCAGATGAAAGATTTGAAAAGAATAAATCTACTGGTTTACTAGATGGAATTCCAATAGCAATTAAAGACAATATCAATATCAAATCATATAAAACTACATGCTCATCTAAAATGCTTTCCAATTACATTTCTCCATATGATGCAACAGTGATTAGCAAGCTTAAGTATGAAAATGCAATATTTACAGGAAAAACAAATTTAGATGAATTTGCTATGGGGTCATCTACTGAAAACTCAGCATTTGGTTTATCTAGAAATCCATGGAATACAGACTATGTTCCTGGAGGATCATCTGGTGGTTCAGCAGCATCTGTAGCTGCACGGTCTTCTATTGCAGCTTTAGGAAGTGACACTGGTGGTTCTATAAGGCAACCTGCTTCATTTTGTGGTTTAGTAGGCTTTAAACCAACTTATGGTACAGTTTCACGATATGGTTTAATTGCTTTTGCATCCTCATTAGATCAAATTGGACCAATTACAAAATATGTAGACGATTCAAGAATATTATATTCTGCAATTAATGGTTACGATCACTATGACGCCACCTCGTTACAGGTTAAAGATGTAAAACTTCCTTCAGATAAAACTGCAAAAATAGGTGTGATTAAAGAATTGATGGAAGAGGGAGTTTCTGAAGATGCAAAAAATGAAGTGAAAAAAGTTGTAGAAATTCTTAAATCAAATGGATATGAGGTAAAAGAAGTATCTCTTCCTCTTATTAAGCTGTCAATTAGTATTTACTATCTCATTGCTCCAGCAGAGTGTTCAGCCAACCTTGCAAGATTTGATGGTGTTAGATACGGATTAAGAGTAAAAGGAACTACCAGTTATGAAATGATGGAAAATACTAGGGCAGAAGGTTTTGGAGATGAAGTTAAAAGAAGAATACTTTTGGGTACCTATGCTCTCTCTGCAGGTTACTTTGACGAATATTACGGTAAAGCACTTCAAGCGAGAAAAAAAATGATTAATGAGTTTAATCAAGTCTTTAAAGAGGTAGATTATTTAATCTCACCAACAACTCCTACTTCCGCGTTTAAAGCTGGTGAGAAAACAAGCAACCCATTAGAAATGTACATGTCTGATTTATGCACAATTGCAGCTAATCTTACCGGATTGCCTGCCATTAGTATTCCAACAGGATTAAGTAAGGATAGGCTCCCCCTCGGTGTTCAAATTATCAGCAATGCTTTAACCGACTACTCACTTCTTGATTTTTCAGAGTTAATTGAAAAAGAAGTTGAGTTTCAAAATCTACCTTCAGGATGGATAAAATGAATTTAGTACCAACAATTGGAATCGAAACCCATATTGAATTAAAAACTAAGACAAAGATGTTTTGTCGATGTAGCATTGTAGATACTGAAGAACCAAACGTAAGCCTTTGTCCAACTTGTCTAGGCTTACCAGGAGCACTTCCAGTTCCAAATAAAGCTGCTATTAAATTCATTACATTACTTGCTCTAAGCACAGGATGTAAAATAACTGAAAAAGGGATGTTTCATAGAAAAAATTATTTTTACCCTGATCTACCAAAAAATTATCAAATTTCGCAATTTGACTTTCCAGTTGGTCTAAATGGAAAGCTAGAAATTATATTGAATGGAAAACAAAAGTTTGTAGAGATTGAACGAGTACATATGGAAGAAGATACTGGAAAGTCAACCCATAAAGGTTCTGGAAGAATAGAATCAGCAACAAGTACAGCTTTAGATTTTAATAGATCTGGTGTTCCTTTGGTTGAGATAGTAACCAAACCGACAATTAAATCTGCTAAGGAAGCTGTAGCTTATATAGAGGAATTAAGACAGTTGTCAATAGAGCTAAATATTTCTGAAGGTAAATTAGAAAAAGGCAATTTAAGATTTGACGCAAATATATCAGTTGCTCCGGAAAATAGTAAAGAGCTAGGAACAAAAGTAGAAATAAAAAATATGAACTCACTTAAATCCCTAGAGAGAGCAATTGATTATGAAATATCTCGTCAAAGTAAAGCAATTCAAGATGGTGAAATAATTATTCAAGAAACTAGGCATTGGGATGAAAGCAAAGAAGCAACATCTTCTATGCGGTCAAAAGAGGGTAGTGCTGATTATAGATATTTTTCAGATCCAGATTTACCTAATATGTTGATCACTCAAGACTTTATTGATGATGTTAAAAAACTTATGACTAAACTTCCGTCAATTAAACGTGAAGAACTTATGGAGTTAGGGTTATCGCTTGACGAGGCAAACGTATTAAGTAAATCAGAAGTGTGGATGAATAATTTGTTTTATGAAGTCCAAAAAGCTTCAAAAGATAGTAAGTCATCATATAATTGGATAACTGGTGAGCTGCAAGGTCAACTTCGTAAACTTGATATTCAGAGCTTACCAAAATGGTTTAAATCTGAATACCTATCGGAAATTATACTTCTTATAAAGGAAAATAAAATTTCCTTTACATCGGGTAAATTAATTATTTCTGAGATATTACAAAAAGATGCATCGCCAAATGATGTTGCTACTCAACTAAATTTGTTTCAAGAAAATAGTTCTGAAAAAATTTCGGAAATTGTAAAGAAAATTATTGATTCTAATGAAGAAGTAGTAAATAGAATTAACGATGGTGAAGAAAAATTAATTGGTTTTTTAGTAGGTCAAATTATGAAAGAATCAACTGGTTCTATCAATCCAGGTATTGCAAAAGAGTTATTGCTTAAAGAGATAAAGAAATAACTTGGTTGACTATTGAAGCTGACAAAAGTCCAAGTAAACCTGCTCCTAAGTCGTCATATAATACACCTAATTTGCCAGGATATTTTTCGAGTTCTTTAACAAATTGAGGTTGCTTTAAAATATCGCTTGCTCTAAAAACTATAAAGCCAGCTAATAAAGGAAGTAATCTCGATGGAGAGGCTAAGGAGACAAGACTCATTCCTATAATTTCATCTAAAGTAATCCAACTTGGATCTGATGCAGCAAAGTTGTCGTCAACTGTTAAAAAGTAAATAATTAATAAAATTATAAAAATTATTGAAAGTAAAAAAATATCTAATTTTAAAAAGAAAATTACAACCATAAATAAAAATGAAGCTAAGGAACCTCCACCCTTTTTGTCACCAAATAATTGTTTCCAGAATAAGCCAACCCCAAAACCTGAAGCAATAAATCTTTTCACAGTTGAATAATAGTATTTTTTATAGCTTCATTGTTAAAAAGGTGTATTATTTGTTATTAATAATGGAAAAATCTAATTTTATCTGGTTCGATGGTAAATTTGTAAATTGGGAAGATGCAAAAATTAGTGTTATGTCACATACTTTACACTATGGAACTGGAGTCTTTGAGGGGATTAGAGCAAGAGAATGTCCCAAAGGTACTAGTATTTTTAGATTGAGTGATCACACAGATAGACTCTACAACTCTGCTTTAGCATATAACTTAAAAATTCCATTTAAAAAAGAAGAAATAGCTCAAGCAATAAAAGATACTGTTAGCGAAAATAATCTTTCTTCGGCATACATAAGACCATTAGTTTTTTTTGGAGAAGGTGAAATGGGATTATTACCAAAAAATGTTCCTGTATTAGTTTCTATTGCTGCTTGGAGTTGGGGAGCTTACTTGGGTGATGAAGCTGGAAATAGTGGCGTAAAAGTTTGTGTTTCCAAATGGAGAAGAATAAGTCCACTAAGTTTTCAACCATTTGCAAAAGGTGTTGGAGGATATATGAATTCAACATTAGCAAAAATTGATGCAATAAATCAAGGGTATGATGATGCAATAATGTTAGGCGATAATGACGTTATTGCTGAAGGAAGTGGGCAAAATCTATTTTTAGTTAAAAACAATCAATTATTTACTCCACCTATTGAAACTGGTGCATTAGGTGGCATTACCCGTAAAACTGTAATTGAAATTGCTAAAGATTTAGATATAGCTTGTGTTGAAAAAGACTTGACTAAAGAAGATCTTTTTGAATCCGATGAATTATTTTTTACAGGTACTGCTACTGAAGTAATTGGTGTAGTTTCTGTTGACAATCAATCAATTGGAAATGGTCACCCTGGAATATTAACCAAAAAGATTAGATCCGAATATCTAGATATTGTAAATGGACAAAATATTAAATATGAACACTATCTAGATGTAATAGAATGAATCAACAACCCAATATCAACTCTGGCTCCGAAATTACAAATACAATATTGGATAGCAATATGCCTGTACCTAGAACAATGGGTAAAAAAACGTTAGATATCAATATGACTGAATTATCTGAAGAGAGATTCTCTTTACCAGGTCCGGATAGTGGTTATGCTTTAAAATTAATTAAAACTTATGAAAACCTCTGGAAAACTCATTATAAAAATAAATTAATTTCAAAAATTATTATCAATCTAGTACTTCACCTTTCCTCATCTATTGGTAGAGCTCCAACTAAATCTGATTTTGAAACAGTTTTAAAATTTCTAAAAATAAATGAAACTAGCCTGGGATTACTTGATCAAAATACCTTGTTTAAATCTAGTAATGAAAATATTAATGGGTTACATTTAGTAAAAAATTTTGAAAGTTATTTGAAAGATAAACTCTAAAACTTATACACTTGAGTAATGAAGATTGTAAGAGCCAAGTTTCAAGGAGATATTTTTTACGGAGAATTATTAGATGATGTAGTTCTCAGATATGAAGGTTCACCATTAGTTATTTGGGAACCAACCGAAGAGAAATATCAGCTAGAAGAAATACAATTATTAGCGCCAGTTTTACCAAGTAAAGTAACTGGGGTAGCTAAGAACTACCAAAAACATGCTGAAGAATTAGGAATATTAGACTATCAAGCTCCAAATAACCCAGTGTTTTTCAACAAACCTTCAACTTCTGTTATTGGAACCAATGAATCTATAATTTATCCAAAAATTGCTAAACATGTTGATCACGAAGCAGAACTTGCAATAGTTTTTGGAAAAATTAGTAAAAACTTAACCAAAGAAAATTGGATGGAAAACATATTGGGATATACAATTGCTAATGATCTGTCTGAAAGAGTTTTACAAGGACAAGACGGTACGTTCAATGGAAATTTTACAAGAGCAAAAAGTTTTGATACCTTTTGTCCGCTTGGCCCTGTTATTCAAACAGTTTTTGATCCAAATCCAGAATTAGATATAAAGTGTTACGTGAATGATGAATTAAAACAAAATGGTAATACAAGAGATATGATTTTTAGCATTGGTGAGATTGTTGAATTTGTAACTTCAATTATGACAATGTTGCCAGGTGATGTTATTTTAACTGGAACCCCAGACGGTGTTTCTAAAGTTGTATCTGGAGATGAAATTAGAATTGAAATAGATTCTATTGGAACATTATATAATCCAGTAAAATAATATGAAATTAAGAATAGCTCCTTCTCCGACTGGTAATTTACATATCGGTAATGCAAGGACTGCGCTATTCAATTGGTTATTTGCTAAAGCTAATGGAGGTACTTTTTTAGTTCGAATCGATGATACTGATATTGAAAGAAGTACTGAAGACTTTAAGGATGATATCTTAAGTAATTTAAGATGGCTTGGTTTGGACTGGGATGAAGGAGTAGAAGTTGGTGGCAAGCATGGTGATTATAAGCAATCATCAAGATTTAATAGATATCAAGAAATCGCTAATTCATTAATCTCAAACGGGAGTGCCTATGAAGAGAATGGAGCAGTCAGGTTTAAAGTTCCAAAAAATCAAACAATAAAATTTAAAGACTACATCAGAGGAGATATGTCATTTGAATCTGCTGATATTGAGGACTTTGTGTTATTAAGATCTGATTCATCACCTACTTATCACCTAGCTTCAACAGTTGATGATATAGATTACGGTATAACAGTTATTGCAAGAGGTGAGGATATTCTTTCTTCTACCCCGAAACATATTCTCATAATGAATGCTTTAGATTTCCAAATTCCAGATTTTTGCCATCTCCCTTTA
Organism: Candidatus Actinomarina sp.; assembly: GCA_041234785.1. GTDB lineage: Bacteria > Actinomycetota > Acidimicrobiia > Actinomarinales > Actinomarinaceae > Actinomarina. The sequence continues at coordinate 12,066 of JBEROH010000047.1, forward strand.
CTCTTTGGACCAGATGGAAAAAAATTAAGTAAAAGACATGGAGATACATCTGTAGAAGCATACAAAAATAAAGGAATCTTAAGAGAGGCGATGTTTAACTATCTATGCCTTCTTGGTTGGTCTCCTGGTAGCGATGTTGAAAAATTTGATGTTGATTATGCAGTTTCTAAATTTGACCTACATAAAGTATTACCAAATTCAGCAATATTTGATGAAAAAAAATTACTTTGGCTTAATGGAATTTATATAAGAGAAACAAAAGCTAGTAGTTTTGAAAAGAATGCCCTAATTAAAATTTCGGAGTCACTTCAAAGAGAACTGTTTGATACAGAGATTGAAAGATTAAAAAATATTTTACCATCAGTACAGGAGAGAATTGAAACTATGAACGATCTATTAACGCAAGTTATGTTTCTATTAGATGAACCGTATTTAGTTGATAATAATGATTGGGAATCAGTTAATTCTCCAGAATCACAGATATATTTGTTTGAAGTAAGAGAAAAATTAATGAATTTAAAAGAATTTACATTAGAAAACATTGAAGAGTGTATGAGGGCAACATTAAACGAACTAAATTTAAAACCTAAAGTAGGTTTTCAATCAGTAAGGGTATCAATCACAGGTTCAAAAATAAGCCCTCCTTTGTTTGAATCCGTATACGCCTTAGGCAGGAATGCTACAGTTGCTCGCCTTGCTGAAAGTATCGAAAAATTCAACAACTAATAATAAAAATACTTTATTATTAATATTTATACGGCCCCGTCGTCCAGAGGCCTAGGACGCTGGGTTTTCAACCCAGAAACGCCGGTTCGAATCCGGTCGGGGCTGCAATCTTTCGGGGATGGTGTAATTGGCAACACAATGG